>JAICUO010000173.1 GCA_025935815.1 Streptosporangiaceae bacterium | reverse complement strand
GCCGCAATCCGCCGCGAGCACCGCGTTCCCCGCCGACCGCCGGGTGGTCGGGGCGGCCCTCCGCTATCCCCGGAGCAGGGTGCGGTACAGGTCGACCGTCTGCTGGGCGACGGCGGTCCAGGAGAACTCCGTCACCGCCCGGTGCCGTCCGGCGGCCCCCTGCGCGGCGGCCAGCGTCCCGTCCAGGGCGACCCGGTTGACCGCCTCGGCCAGTCTCCGCTGGAAGTCCGCCTCCGCGGACGCGTCGTAGTGCACCAGGGTGCCCGTCACCCCGTCGTCCACCACCTCCGGAATCCCGCCGACATCGCTGGCCACCACGGCGGTCTCGCAGGCCATCGCCTCCAGGTTCACGATGCCCAGCGGCTCGTCCACCGACGGGCACGCGACCGCCCGCGCGTGCGTCCGCAGCTGGATCACTGACGGCGTGGGCAGCATCTCCCGGCTCCAGATCACGCCGGACCGGGACGCCTGCAACCCGGCGACCAGCTCGGTGACCTCGGCGGCGAGCTCTCGGGTGTCGGGCGCGCCGGCGCACAGCACCAGCTGCGCGGACGGGTCCAGCGCGGACGCCGCCCGCAGCAGGACCGGGAGGCCCTTTTGCCGGGTGATGCGGCCCACGAAGACCACGTACGGCCGCGACATGTCGATGCCGTGCTTGACCAGGACGTCGGTCCCGGTGTCGGGCGCGTACTCCGAGGTGTCGATCCCATTGCGGATCACCCGGATTCGTTCGGGCGGGATACCGGGGTAGGCGGCGCGGACGTCGGCGCGCATGCCCTCGGAGACCGCGACCACCGCGGCGGCGGAGGTCGCGGCCACCTGCTCGGCCCACGAGGACAGGGCATAGCCGCCCCCCAACTGCTCTGCCTTCCACGGGCGCAGCGGCTCCAGCGAGTGCATGGTCATCACGTGCGGGATGCCGTAGCGCAGCGCCGCCAGGTGCCCGGCGAGGTTGGCGTACCAGGTGTGAGAGTGGACCAGGTCCGCGCCCGCGACCGCGTCGGCCATGGACAAGTCGGCGGAAAACGTGCGCAGCACCGCGTCCCGCAGCCCGGGCGCGGGCCGGTGCGCGACCGCGGTGGGCCGGTCCGCGCCCTGGCAGTGCACCGTCAGGCCGACCAGCGGGGCCAGCTCGCGGGCCAGGTACTCCACGTGCACGCCGGCGCCGCCGTAGACCTCGGGCGGGTACTCGCGGGTGAGGAGGGCGACCTTCAAGGTGCTTTCCATAACAGCGGCACCTCCTGTCCCTTGCCGACCACGGTGATGCCCCCCGGCGACACTGCGAACCCGCGGGCCAGGTCATGCTCCTTGTCCACGCCGACCTGCGCGCCCGGCGGGATGACCACGTTCTTGTCGATGATCGCGTTCTGCACCACCGCGCGGCGGCCGACCTGGACGTCGTGCAGGATGACCGAGCACTCCACCCGCGCCCAGCTGTTGACGCGGACGCCGGGGGATAGCACTGACTGGCGGACCAGCCCGCCGGAGACGATGACGCCGTTGGAGACGAGGCTGTCGATGGCCCGGCCGATCCGGTCCCCGGTGTCGTGCACGAACTTGGCCGGCGGCAGCGACGGCATGTGCGTCAGGATCGGCCACTTCGCGTTGTACAGGTTGAACAGCGGCGCGACGCTGCGCAGGTCCATGTGCGCGTCGAAGTAGGCGTCGATGGTCCCGACGTCGCGCCAGTAGCCGGCGTCGCGTTCGGTCGCGCCGGGCACCTCGTTGGTGAGGAAGTCATAAGCCTGCGCGGATCCGTCCTCGACCAGCATCGGGATGAGGTTCCCGCCGAGGTCGTGGCGGCTGTCTTCGTTCTTGGCGTCGCGGTGCAGCGCGTCCTTGAGCACGGCGGTGCTGAACACGTAGATGCCCATGGACGCGAACGACTCATCCGGTGAGTCCGGCAACGGCGGCGGGTTGGCGGGCTTTTCCAGGAAGCTGGTGATCGTCCGCCCGTTGCCGGCCACGCCGACGATGCCGAAGGCCTTGGCGTCCTGGCGGCTGACCGGCAGCGCCGCGACCGTCACCCCGGCGTCGTGCTCCAGGTGCTGGGCGATGATCTGGCGCACGTCCATCCGGTAGACGTGGTCGGCGCCGACGACGACCACGAGGTCCGGCTTGTCGTCATTGATCAGGTTCATCGACTGGTAGATCGCGTCGGCCGACCCCGTGTACCAGTGCGGACCGAGCCGCTGCTGCGCCGGAACCGGCGTCACGTAATTGCCGAGCAGGTCGGTCAGCCGCCACGTGGTGGTGATGTGCCGGTCCAGGCTGTGGCTCTTGTACTGGGTCAGCACGCACATCTTGCGGATCCCGGCGTTGGCCAGGTTAGACAGCGCGAAGTCGATGAGCCGGTATACCCCGCCGAACGGCACCGCTGGCTTGGCGCGGTCATCGGTCAGCGGCGCCAGCCGGGTACCGGCCCCGCCGGCCAGCACGATCCCCAGCACAGACGGCTCTGTCATGGACTTCCTCCCGCGGTCAGGGTGCCGGGGTGCCCGGTGCCGGTGGCTAGCCTACGACCTCGATTTGCGGCGCCTCTAGCACCCTCGGATTAGCGCCCGCCCGGCCTGCCCCTCGTGGTTGACCCCCGTGGCCTTACCCCCGGCGGGCGGCGGCGAGCGCCGAGGCCGTCCAGGTGATGGCGAGCAGGCAGGCCGCCGCGGCGGCGGGCACCAGGCCCGGCCAGTGCGGCCCGCCCCCGGCCGCGAGGCCGGTCCCGGTGTGCCTGAGCGCGGCGGCCGCGGGCGAGATGCCGGCGACCAGCGCGATCACGACCGCCGTGAGCGTGCTGAGCAGGGTGACGCCGGGATGGCGGAGCACGGGGAAGTTGCACAGCGCGCCGGCCGCCGAGCCGACCAGCAGGCAGACGAGCGCGACCGCCAGCCCGCCGCCGAGCGTCCCGGCCAGGGCGTGGCCCGGCGGGCGCTGGCTGGCGAGCAGCTCAAAGCAGGCGCCGCCCAGCCCGAGCACCACCCCGGCGCCCAGCGCGGTGGCCAGCGCCGCGACCTGCGCCCGGGCCGGGCCGGAGGCGGCCGCGACGACGGCCCGCGCGGCCCCCGGCTCGGCGGTGACCATCGACCTGGTCAGCAGCGCGACGGCCGGGACGAGCATGGCGGCGCTCCAGTCCAGGCCGCCCGCCAGCGGCACCGCGCCCTCGTCGCTGACGGCGACCAGCAGGCCGTAGAGGATGAGCGGGAAGATCCACCGGTGCGAGCGCACCAAGATCGCGGCCTGGTAGCGCAGCAGGGCGATCACCGCTGTGCTCCCAGGTCCGGCGCTCCCGTCTCCGGCCGGACGCTGGCCACGTGGACGCCGTCGCCCGCTAGCAACGTCCGCAGCACGTCATCGGAGTAGCTGGCCAGCACGCGCACGGCCGGGCCATCGCACGACAGCACGCCGGGCAGGCCGCCCAGGGCCGCCCGTGAGCCTGGCTCCAGGCCCGCGACCTCGATCACCACGACTTGCGGGCGGGCAGTGCTATCCCAGGCAGTGCTATCCCAGGCGGTGTTATCAGGGGCAGCGTTGCCGGAGGCACTTTCGCCGGCGGGATTGTCGCCCTCGGCCACCGTGACCCGCCCGGCGCCGTCCAGTTGCCATCGCTGGCTGGCCCGCCCGGCCAGGCGCGCCGGGTCGTGGTCTACGAACAGCGAGATCGCCCCGTCGGCCACGCGCTCGGTAACGGCGGCGTCCAGCGTCGCCCGGGCGGCCTGATCCAGCCCCGTCCACGCCTCATCCAGCACCAGCAGCCCCGGCCGCGGCAGCAGCGCCTGCGCGATGGCGACCTTCTGGCACATGCCCTTGGACAGCGAGCGCAGCGGCGCCCCGGCGTAGTCGGCGGCGCCGAGCCGCTCCAGCCACTCGTCCACCGCGCCCGCGCCGGCGGCGGCCCGCAGCCCGTGCAGCCGCGCCATGTGCAGCAGGTACTCCCGCGCGGAGAATGGCAGCCCGCCCGGGAACCGCTCGGGCACGTAGCCGACCCGCGGCCGCCCGGTCACCCGGCCGGCTGACGGCAGGCAGACCCCGGCGGCGACCTTCAGGAGCGTCGACTTGCCGCTGCCGTTGCGCCCGGAAACCCGCACCAGCCGCCCGGGGCCGACGTCGAGGCTCACGTCCCGCACTACCCAGGGCTGCCGCCCCCCGTACCGCTTGCCCACCGCCTCAAGACGCACCCTGGAAGCGTAGCTGACGCGGACGCGGGGTAACGGGCCGCGATTGATGCCGCAAGCGTCGACAAGCGCATCCGGAATGTCACGAAGTGATGCATTGTGCCTAACAGGGCCGCGAAAATGACATCGCTGGCGCCTGGAGCGTGCAGAATGTAGCGCGCGCATTAGCACCGCTGGCCGCGCCCGCGAGGGAAACCCGGGCCAGCGAGGTACCCCAGAAGGCGAGTGGCATGAGCGTTATCGAAGTGGCCCGCACCCTGGCCGGCCACACGGGGGCCGTGAACTCGGTGGCGTTCTCACCCGATGGCAGCCTGCTGGCTACGGCCAGCGAGGACACGACCGCGCGGCTGTGGAACGTGGCGACCGGGGAGACGGTGCACACGCTCGCGGGCCACAGCGAGCCGGTCTTCGCCGCCGCGTTCTCGCCCGGGCGCGCCATCGTCGCCACGGTCAGCGCCGATGACACCCCGCGGGTGTGGGACGTCGCCTCCGGCCGCCTCATCCACGAGCTGAAGGGGCACACCCTGCCCGTCTTCGGCATCGCGTTCTCCGCCGATGGCCTGATGATGGCCACCACCAGCTATGACGAGTCGGTGCGGCTGTGGAACCCGACCACCGGGCAGGCGGGCCCCACGCTGGCGGGCCACACCGACATCGTGTACGCGGCGCGGTTCTCACCCGACGGCCGGATGCTGGTGACCGCCGGGGGAGACAGCACCTCCCGGCTGTGGGACACCGCGACCGGCGCGTGCCGGCACGTGCTGGCCGGCCACGAGGGGATCGTGTCCTCCGCCGCGTTCGCACCGGACGGCAAGATCGTCGCCACCGCGAGCTTCGATGGCACCGTGCGGCTGTGGGACACCGCGACCGGCGCCCGCGCCCAGACCCTCACCGGGCACTCCGAGACCGTGTGGGGCGCGACGTTCTCCCCCGACGGCGTGCTGCTGGCCACCGCCAGCGAGGACGCGACCGTCCGGCTGTGGCTGGTGGCGACCGGCGCCGCGCTGCGGACCCTGGAGGGGCACACCGACTCGGTGTTCATGACGGCGTTCTCGCCCGACGGCAGCGCGCTCGCCTCGGCCAGCTATGACAGCACCGTGCGGCTGTGGGACCCGGTCAGCGGCAAGACGGTCAGCACGCTCACCGGCCACGCCAACGCGGTGAACTTCGTCGCGTTCTCACCCGACGGCAAGCTGCTGGCCACCGCGAGCGCCGACTCCACCGCCAGGCTGTGGGCCAGGTAGCCGCCCGCCGCATAGCCGTGCGCCAGCCAGGGCTCGCGTAAGCGGATGAGCGCGTAGCTGGCCGCCGCGGCCGCCGCGCCCAAGATCGTGCCGGCGACCACTTGCGCGGCGGTATGGTCGCGCAGTTCCACCCGTGACCACGCGGTGAGTCCCACCAGCAGGTACGCGGGCGTCACCCACAGCCCGTACAGCAATACCAGCAGGGTCACCGCGCCCGCGGCGACCGCGCAGTGGATGGAGATCTTCCAGGCGGCCGTGATCGCCGCGAGCATCGCCACGCTCGCCAGCATGCACCCGAAGTACCAGGTCAGCTGAGACGGGGCACCCCCCGCGGTGAGCACCAGGAACCCCGCCGCGACCGAGCCCAGGATGAAGCCGAGCACCAGCAGCCGTGGCCCGCGCGCCCCGACGTTCCGGTCAGCCCACCGGCCGCGGCGCACCCCCAAGGTGATGAACACCGTCGGCAAGATGGCGGCGAACAGCGCGGCGACCACCCCCCAGCCCAGGCCGCCCCGGCCGCCGTAGTGCCAGCCCACGCCGATGACGGTGGCGATGATCCAGTTCTTCGGCTCCAGCAGGTACGTGGCCGCCGCGGCCACCGCCCGGCGGCGGGCCAGCCCCCTCTTCACGGCCTTAGCATTCACCCCAAGGCAGCCTTCCGCAAGTTTGGTGCGCGCGGGGTTGCCCCCCGGGAAACCGCGGGATACGTTGCCGAAGCATGGCAGCCCGCAACGGACGGCAGTTCCTTGACAGGCTGGCGCAGGCCCGCCCGCACGTGGACATCATGGGCGAGACGGTGACCGGCGACATCGCCGGGCACCCCGCCTTCCGGAACGTCATCGCGACCTACGCCGCGCTGTACGACATGCAGCATGACCCGGCCTACCGCGACGTGCTGACCTACCCCTCACCGACGACCAGCGAGCCGGTCGGCACCTCGTTCATGGTCCCGCAGACCGCCGATGACCTGCGGCTGCGCCAGGCGGCGTTCAAGGCCTGGGCCGACCGCTCGCACGGAATGCTCGGCCGCACCGGGGACTACCTCAACAGCGGCCTGATGGCCCTGGCGGCCGCGCAGGACTGGTTCGCCCAGACCGACCCGGCGCTCGGCGTGAACGTCAAGCGCTACTACGAGAAGGTCCGCGAGGAGGACCTGCTGTGCACCCACACGCTGGTCCCGCCGCAGGCCAACCGGGCGGTGCCCGTCAGCCAGCAGGCCGCCGGGACGCTGTCGGCGCACGTCATCCGCGAGGACGACAGCGGCATCGTGGTGCGCGGCGCGCGGCTGCTCGCCACGATCGGCCCGTTCGCCGATGAGCTGCTCGTCTTCCCCTCGACGCTGCTGCGCAACACCGCCGAGGACAAGCCGTACGCTTTCGCGTTCGCGGTCCCCAACGACACGCCGGGGCTGCGCTACATCGCCCGCGAGACGCTGGACTACGGCCGCTCGCACTTCGACCACCCGCTCGGCTCCCGCTTCGAGGAACCGGACGCCGTCGTGATCTTCGACGACGTGCACGTGCCCTACGAGCGCTGCTTCGTCATCGCCGACCCCGAGGCGTGCAACGGCTTCTACACCTCGACCTCCGCCGTCGTGCACATGACCCACCAGGTGGTGACCCGGACAATCGCCAAGACCGAGTTCATCTTGGGCCTCGTCGCGCTGCTGACCGAGGCGGTCGGCATCGGCGGCTTCCCGCACGTGCAGGGCGACATCGCCGAGGTCATCATGACGCTGGAAACCCTCAAGGCGTTCTTGCGGGCCGCGGTCGCGGACGCCGCCCCGAACGACTTCGGGGTGCTCACCCCGGCCTGGCAGCCGCTGAACGCCGCGCGCAACCTCTACCCGCGGCTTTACCAGCGCTTCCCGGAGATCTTGCGCAAGCTGGGCGCGTCCGGGCTGATGGCGTTGCCCACCGAGGCCGACCTGGCCGGGTCGGCGGCGGGCGACATCGCCACGTACCTGCAGTCGGCCACGCTCACCGGCCCGGAGCGAGTCCGGCTCTTCCGGCTGGCCTGGGACGCCTGCGCGTCGGCGTTCGCGGGCCGGCAGGCGCTGTATGAGTACTACTTCTTCGGTGACCCGGTCCGGATGGCCGGCGCCTACGTGGCCCAGTACGACCTGGCTCCCTACGCCGGCCGCGTGCGCGCCTTCCTGGCCGGCGAGGCATAGCGGCCGGCGAAGCATAGAGGAAGGGTTACAAACGCCGGGCAGAGCCGTTGTGGCCGGGAACCTTTCGCCCCGAGGACACTGGCGGTGAAGATGGTAGAAGGCGGACAGCGGAAGAGGCGGGCGGGGAAGAAGGGATCGGCGCGGCCATGACGTTTCGTGAGGTACTGGCGGACGGCCCCACCGGAGGCAGGAAACTGGTGGTGACGGCCGAGCTGTCGCCTCCCGGTAACCCGGTCAGCGAGCCGGTTCGCCGCGCGGCGGCGGCGGTCGCCGGCCTGGTCGATGCCGCCAACGTGACCGACAACCCGGCGGCCACCCCGAAGGTCTCCCCGGTGGTCACCTCGACGTGGCTGATCGAGGCGGGCGTCGAGCCGATCATGCAGATCACCACGCGGGACCGCAACCTGCTGGCGATCCAGTCCGACCTGCTCGGCGCCTGGGCGGTGGGCGTGAGGAACCTGCTGGTCTTGTCGGGCGACCCGCTGAAGGTCGGCAAGTACGCCGAGCTGGCGAAGTTCGTCGGCAACGTGGACTCCAACGCCTTGATCCGGCTGGCCCGCCAGCTGAACTCCGGCCAGCTGGCGGCCGGGGAGACGCTGTCGACCCCGACGGACTTCTTCGTGGCCGCCGCGATGAACCCGCTCGTCGACGGGGTGGCCAAGATCGCGGGCAAGATCGAGGCGGGCGCGCAGTTCTTCCAGACCAACATCGTCTACGACGTGGCCCGGTTCGCCGACTGGTTCTCCCCGCACGTGGAGTCCGGCGTGCTAGCGGGCGCTCCGGTGCTGGTCGGCGTCATGCCGCCGCGCAGCGTCGCCGCCTTGGAGCACATGCACAAGAACATCCCCGGCGTCGAGGTCGACGAGGCGACGTTCGCCAGGCTCCGCGGCCTGTCCGGCGAGGACGCCAAGGCCGCCGGCGTTGAGGTGGCCGCCCAGGTCATCGAGCAGCTGCGCAAGATCCCCGGGGTGGCCGGCGTCCACATCATGGCCCCCGGCTGGGAGGCCGAGGCGGTCACGCGCGTGGTGGGCGCGATCGCGCACCCCTGACCCTCACGGGACGCGCACCCCGAAGTGGGTGACGGCCAGGCCGGCCCCCCCGCGCCAGATCTCGAACCCGGCCTCGACGGAGACCAGGTACCACCGCGGGCTGGCGTAGCGGCGGCGCACCGCGTCCTGGATCAGCCGGCCCACGTCCAGGTGGCCGATCGCGGTCACGTGACGGATCAGCTCATAGGTGACGGTGCCCCCGGCCGCGCGGCCCCGGGCGTGCCACACGTCGTACTTGCGGCCGCCGATCGTGACGTTGCGGGCGACGATCGTGCCGGCCGGGCGGACCTTGCCCTGGTGGCCGAGCCACACCATGATCTCGGTGCCGTTCGGCTCGCCGCGCGTCCGGGGCGACTGGTTGACCCAGATGTCGTAGGCGACGTCATAGGCGCTGCCCGGGCGGGCCCGCTCGGTTACCGCGAAGTGGCTGACGAGCCTGCCCGGCATCAGCGCCGCCACCCTTTGCGGCTTGCTGGCCAGCCCGCCGGTGGCGCACAGCCCCCAGTGACAGCCCGCGTAGATGGACGGGTAGCCGCCCGGCGCCCCGCTTCGCGTGGCGATGGCCGACCTGACCACGGTGAAGCCGGCCAGGCCGGCGCGAGTGGTGAGGCACTCCGCGGCGCTGGAGCCCCACTCGTTGTTCTGGACCACGTAGCCGCCGCTGACCCGCGCCGTGTGATAGCGGCACAGCTGAGGGCTGGCCGCCCGGGCGGCGGGGGCGACGGCGACGCCCGCCGTCATCGCGGCCGTGATGACCAGGGCGGCGCCGATCGCGAGCTGATACTTAGCGTTGAGCATTCATATCACTCCGTTACTGTCCGTGGTTATCTTGCCCAGGACCGCTACGGAGTGTCAACAGGCTCGCGCGAATCCGCGCGGCATTCGCCGCCGCGCGGAGGGAGTGATTCCATGGGGACCATGACTGACGTTGCGGAACGGCTGGCCTCGGCCCGGCTCTACCTGTGCGTGGACGGCCGGCGGCGGACCGGGGACCTGGCGCGGTTCCTCGACGCGGTGCTCGCCGCCGGCGTGGACATCGTGCAGCTGCGGGAAAAGGGCCTGGAGGCCAGCGAGGAGCTCGCCCTGCTCGAGGTGTTCGCGGCCGCCTGCCGGCGGCACGGCAAGCTGCTGGCGGTCAACGACCGCGCGGACATCGCGCTGGCCGCCGGCGCGGACATCTTGCACCTGGGCCAGGACGACCTGCCAGTCGAGGTTGCCCGGCAGATCCTGGGGCCGGCGACGCTGATCGGCCGGTCCAGCCACGATCCGGGGCAGGCGGACCGCGCCGCGCGCGAGCCCGGCGTTGACTACTTCTGCGCGGGGCCGGTCTGGGCGACGCCCACCAAGCCGGGGCGCCCGGGCACCGGGCTCGAGCTGATCTCCCGGGTCGCGGCGCGCGAGCCCGCCCGGCCCTGGTTCGCCATCGGCGGCATCAGCGCCGAGCGTCTCGACGACGTGATCGCCGCCGGCGCCCGCCGCGTCGTCGTGGTCCGCGCCATCACCGAGGCCGCGGACCCCGGCGCCGCCGCCGCCGCCATCGCGGGCCGGCTGAACGGCGTATGATCAAGTAGTTAACCCACGGGAGTCCCGGCAAGGGGCTGAGAGGGAGGCTAGCGCGCCTCCGACCGTTGAACCTGATCCGGGTAATGCCGGCGAAGGGAGGACGCACGTGACAAGCGATCCTGACCGGGGGACCGGGCTGGCCCCGGCGAGCGCCCCGGACGGTGCGGGCCCCGCCGACGTGGTGATCGCGGGCGCGGGCGTGATCGGGACCGCGATCGCCTGGCGTGCGGCGCTGCGCGGGCTCACCGTCACCGTCGTGGACCCGGACCTGGGCGACGCCGCCACGCCGGTCGCGGCGGGGATGCTCGCGCCGGTGTCGGAGTCCGTCTTCGGCGAGCAGGACCTGCTGCGCCTCAACCTGCTGGCCGTCGGCCGGTTCCCCGGCTTCGCCGCGGAACTGGAGGATGCCACCGGGCTCACGACGGGGCTGCGCACCGAGGGCACCCTCGCGGTCGCCTTCGACAAGGCCGACCACGACCGGCTCCGGCGGCTGACGGCCTTCCGGCGACAGCTGGGCCTGGCAGCCACCGAGCTCGACGCCCGCGGCTGCCGCGACCTGGAGCCGTTCCTGGCGCCCGCGGTGCACGGCGGCGTCCTGGCCATCGGCGACCTGTCGGTCGACAACCGCCGCTACGCCGCCGCCCTGCACGTCGCGGCGGCCAAGGCAGGCGTCCAGTTCGTCCGGGGGAGCGCCGCCCGGGTGCTCAGTCCTGGCGAGAGCACTGCCGGGGCGATCGAGCTGGCGGACTCCCGGGTCATCCAGGCGGGGACGGTCGTCTTGGCGGCGGGCTGGCGCACCGGCCAGGTCGGCGGGCTGCCCGAGAGCATCACCCGGGCCTTCCGCCCGGTCAAGGGGCAGATCCTGCGGTTGCGCCATCCCGGCGGCATGCCGCCCGTGCTCACCCACACCGTCCGCGCCATCGTCAAGGGCACCGACGTCTACCTCGTGCCGCGCGCCGACGGCGAGCTAGTGATCGGAGCGACTCAAGATGAGCGGGCCGACCGGGAGGTCACCGCGGGTGCGGTGCATGACCTGCTGCACGACGCGATGAGCGTGCTCCCGGCGATCAGCGAGCTCACCTTCACCGAGGCGACGGCGGGCCTGCGGCCCGGCAGCGCGGACAACGGCCCGGTGGTCGGCGAGCTCCGGCCCGGCCTCATCGTCGCGGCCGGCCACTTCCGCAACGGGATCATGCTGTCGGCCGCTACCGCCGACGCGGTCGCCGGCCTGCTGGCCGGCGAGCAGCCCGCCGCCGAGTGGCTGCCGTTCACCCCGGCGAGGCTCGCGTGATCATCACCATCAACGGGCAGCCTCGGGACGTCCCGGCCGGGACGAGCGTCGCGCAGCTGGTCAAGTCGGTCACCGACCAGGACAGGGGCATCGCGGTGGCGGTCAACGGCGAGGTCATGCCGCGCCGCGAATGGCCGGGGATCGCGCTTGGCGACCGCGACCAGGTCGAGGTCGTGACCGCGGTACAGGGAGGCTAGAGCTCATGACTTGGGACCTTGGCGGGCGGACGCTCACCTCACGGCTGATAACCGGGACGGGCGGGGCAACCTCCCTGGACGTCATGCGCCGGGTGCTCGCGGCGACCGGCTCGCAGGTGACGACGGTCGCCATGCGCCGGGTCGGCCACTATGCCCTGGGGGGCGGCTCGTTGCTGGAGGTGATCCAGCAGGCCGGGGCGGAGATCCTGCCGAACACGGCCGGCTGCCACACCGCCGCCGAGGCGCTGCTCACCGCCCGGCTGGCCCGGGAGGCGCTGGAGACGGACTGGGTCAAGCTCGAGGTCGTCGCCGACGACAAGACGCTGCTGCCGGACCCGGTCGAGTTGCTGGACGCGGCGCGCAAGCTGGTCGCGGACGGGTTCACCGTGCTGCCCTACACCACCGACGACCCGGTGCTCGCCCGGCACCTGGAGCAGGCCGGCTGCGCGGCCGTGATGCCGCTCGGCTCGCCGATCGGGTCAGGCCTGGGCATCCGCAACCCGCACAACATCGCCATGATCATCGAGCAGGCCAGCGTGCCGGTCATCCTCGACGCCGGGATCGGCACCGCCAGCGACGCCGCCCTGGCCATGGAGCTCGGCTGCGCTGGCGTGCTGATCGCGTCGGCGATCACCCGGGCCGCCGAGCCGGAGACGATGGCCCGGGCGATGAAGCTCGCCGTCGAGGCCGGCCACGCGGCCCGCGAGGCGGGCCGGATCGAGCGGCGCTGGCACGCCGCCCTGGCCTCCAGCCCCGTCGAAGGGCTCGTGTCGCCGTGACGGCGATCCCCCGGGTCCTGACGATCGCCGGCTCCGACTCCGGAGGCGGGGCCGGCATCCAGGCGGACCTGAAGGCGATCGCGCGGTGCGGCGGGCACGGCATGACCGCGATCACCGCGCTCACCGCGCAGTCCACCACCGGCGTCACGGCCATCCAGGAGGCGCCGCCGGAATTCGTCGCCGAGCAGATGCGGGCCGTCCTGGACGACATCGGCGCGGACGCGGCCAAGACCGGGATGCTCTTCTGCGCGGCGATCATCGAGGCGGTCGCGGCGGAACTGGCGGGGCGAGCGCTCCCGCTGGTCGTCGACCCCGTCATGGTGGCCAGCTCGGGAAGCAGGCTATTGCGCCCGGACGCGGTCGAGGCCCTGGTGACATTGATCTTCCCGCTCGCGTCGGTCGTCACCCCGAACCTGCCCGAGGCGCAGGCGCTGACGGGCCTTTCGACCGAGGACCGGCTGAAGCTAGCCGAGCGGCTGGTGGACATGGGTGCCGGCGCGGCGCTGGTCACCGGCGGGCACGGGGCTGAGCCGGTGGACCACCTATTCGACGGGACCACG
>JAICUO010000069.1 GCA_025935815.1 Streptosporangiaceae bacterium | reverse complement strand
CAGGTGGGTGAGCAGCAGCCGGCCCGCGCCCGCGGTGGCGGCCGTCTGCCCGGCCTGCCGCGCGCTGGACAGCGATCCCGCGAGGTCACCGGGGACTCGTTGCGGGTAACTGGCCTCGGCGAGGAACAGGTCGGCGTCCCGGGCCAGGGCGGGCAGGTCCGGGCTGGGGCCGGTGTCGCCGGTGTAGGCCAGCACGGTCCCCCCGGCGCGCAGCCGCAGGCCCGCGTTGGGCCGCGAGTGGGGCAGCAGCCAGGTGCGGACGGAGAACGGCCCCGCCTCGAACGCGGCGCCAGGGGCGAACTCGCGCAACTCGAGCGCGTCGTCGAGCATGCCGGGGCGGTCCAGCGCGAGGACCGCGCGCAGCGAGCCCGGCGGCGCGTGCACCGGGAGCGGCGGCGCGGGTTCGCCGGACAGCGCCCGGGCGCGCAGCAGCGGGCTGAGGTCAGCGCAGTGATCGGGGTGCCCGTGGCTGATGAGCACCGCGTCGACCGACGCCGCCGCGCAGTGCTCCAGCAGGCGGGGGAACGTCGCGTAGCCGGGGTCGATCAGCGCCCGGAACCCGTCGTGCTCGACCAGGTAGCCGCTGCACGCTGACCCGGCGGCCGGGAACGCCCCGCATCCGCCGAGGACCGTCAGCCGCATACCGCGAACCTAGCAGACGCCGGACCCCGGCGCGGCGGGTGAGCGTGGCCGGCGGGGCTACCCGGGGCGCTCCCAGTCGGGGGAGCGGCCGAGGATCGCCACCACCTGGTCCAGGAGCGAGCCGCCCGGGCAGTCCACGACCGGGGCGAACGCGGCGCCGGGCGCGAGGCGGGCCTCGCCCTCCGGCACGGCCCGCGCCACGCGCAGGGCTGCCTGCAGCAGGTCCTCCCCGAACTCCGCGTCCGCGCCGAGCGCCTTGGCGACGTCCCAGGAGTGCACGACGTAGTCGATGAAGTGGAAGCTGATCGCCTGCCGGGCCGGGAAGGCCGTCACCGGCGTGAACTCCGGCAGCGTGAGCTCGCGCTCCAGGATCCCGTCGGCGCAGAACGCGCCCAGCACGGCGTCCGCGGACGCGCGGTAGGCCGCGACCGGGTCGCCGCCCAGCCGGCGGGCGCGCCAGCTGCCCAGGTCGCCGTCCCCGGCCGCGGCGGCCGCGAACCCGTAGTGCTGGGTGGCCATGTGGGCGATGAGGCCGTGCAGCGTCCAGTCCGCGCAGGGCGTCGGGCGGGCCATGTCGGCCGGCCGGGCGCGCGCCACGAGCTCGACGCTGGCCCGCACCGCCTGGGCGTCCAGCGCGACGATGTCCAAAGTAGTGTGCATACGATTATCATAAGCGCATGCACACTATCTGTCGACGCGTATCCTTTCCCCAGCGATGGACGATCACCAGCGGCGCCGGGACCTAGCCGCCATGCTGCAGCCCCTCACGCGGGCGCTCATCGAGGCGGAGCTTCCCGTGCTGGCCAGGCACGGCATCACGATGTGGGGCTACGTGGTACTGAACGCCCTGCACGGCGCGCCGCAAAGCACCCAGGCGGCGCTGGCGGACAAGATCGGCGCGGACAAGACCCGCATCATCGCGACCCTGGACGGCCTTCAGGCGGCGGGCCTGATCACCCG
The DNA here is from genome assembly GCA_025935815.1 of Streptosporangiaceae bacterium. Classification (GTDB taxonomy): domain Bacteria; phylum Actinomycetota; class Actinomycetes; order Streptosporangiales; family Streptosporangiaceae; genus Trebonia. The sequence goes on along the minus strand of JAICUO010000069.1, from coordinate 16,283 downwards.
CGCCCCGGACCCGGGGGACCGGCGGGCCCGGCTGCTGTCGATCACCCCGGCCGGGCGCCGGGCCCGGCGCCAGGTCCAGGGCGAGATCCAGCGCAACGAGGAGCGGCTGCTCGCCGAGTTGCCGGCCGCCGACCGCGAGGCGTTCCTGCGCGCCGCGCACGCGCTGTCCTCGCTGCCCGCCGCGGCGATCCTGGGCGGCGGGCGGGCCGGGGAGCCCGCGTGATCAGCCGCCCCAGGGCGGGACGAGCGCGGCGAGCCGCGCCGGGTCCGCCAACGTCTTGATGGCCGTCACCTTCCCGTCGCTGACGGTGAAGGCGATGACCGAGACGGGGCGGCCGTCCACCACGACCAGTGCCCCGGGCAGCCCGTCGAGGACGGCTGGGTGCAGGCGGGCGCCCGGCCGGGCGACCATCGCGCCCATCGACGCGCGGGCGGCGACGCTGGCGGCGCCCCGGATCACCATCTTCCCGGCCGGGCCCGTCGCCTGGAGCTCGACGTCGGGCGCGAGCACGCCCAGCAGCGCGTCGATGTCGCCCTGGCGGGCCGCCGCGAAGAACGCGTCGATCACCTCCCGGCCCGCCTGGCTCCCGGCGCCGGCCGGGCCTGCGGGCGCGCTCAGCCGCACCCGGCCGCGGGCCCGGCTGGCGAGCATCTTGGTGGCGTCGGTGCTGCGGCCCAGGACCGCCGCGACCGAGCCGAACGGGACGTCGAACACGTCGTGCAAGACGAACGCGACCCGCTCGGCGGGGGTGAGCGCGTCCATGACGACCCACAGCGCGAGGCTGACCGACTCGGCCAGGAGCGCCTCCTTCTCCGGGTCGGCGGACGCGCCCGGCTCAAGGGCCCCCGGCAGGCTCATGCTGATCTCCAGCGGCTGCTCGCCGCGCGCGCCGCGGGCGCGGAGCATGTCCAGGCAGATCCGCGCGGTCACGGTCGTCAGCCAGGCGCGCAGCTCGGCGATGCCGCCGCCGCCGGCCCGGGCCAGCCGGACCCAGGCCTCCTGGACGGCGTCGTCCGCGTCTGCGTGGCCGCCGAGCATCCGGTAGGCCATCGCCCGCAGGTACGGGCGGTGCCCGGCGAAGGCGGACGCCAGCCGTTCCTCTTGGTCGTCGCTCACGGGCTCCCCAGCGCTCGCGGTCATGGTCATCGCCTCTACGACGAGCGGGCCGCCCGGAACGTAACGTCCCCGGCGGCGTTACCTTCGGCGCTGGCGCCCCGTCGTAGTGCCGACATACCCGGTCCCCGCGGCGGGACCCGTCTTCCACGGAGGAGAAATGGCGGCACGGATAGCGAACGCGAAGCCCTCGGCGGAGGTGATGACCGGCGTCCAGCACCTGTACAAGGCGGTGTACGCGGGCGGCGTACCGCACGAGACGCTCGAACTGGTCCACCTGCGCGTCAGCCAGGTCAACGGCTGCAGCGCCTGCGTCGGCGCGGGTACCCAGAGCGCCGCGAAGGCGGGCACGCCCGCCGAGCGGCTGCTGGCCGTCTCCGCGTGGTACGAGAGCCCGCTGTTCACCGGCGCCGAGCGGGCGGCCCTGGCGCTGGCCGAGGCCGCGACCCGGCTGTCCGACCGCCCGGGCGCGGTCACCGACGAGACCTGGGCCGCGGCCGCCGGGCACTACGACGAGCGGCAGCTGTCGGCGATCGTCCTCATGATCGCGCTCACCAACTTCTTCAACCGCATCAACACCACCTTGAAGGTGCCGGCCGGCACCTCCTGGGGCTGAGCCGGGAAAGGGACGATCATGACAGTGCAGATCGTGCGGGCGACCATCAAGCCCGGGCACGCCGCCGACCTCGAGGCCGCGGCCGCGAAGGTCTTCGCCGCCCTCGGCGAGCTCCAGCCCGGCGGCCTTCGGTACGCGTCGCTGCGGGTGGCCGAGGACAGCTACCTGATCCTCCTGGAGGTCGAGGACGGCGCCGAGAACCCGCTGCCGTCCATGGCGGCCTTCCAGGAGTTCCAGGCCGGCCTGCGGGGCTGGCTGTCCGGGGCCCCGGTCATCGAGAGCGCCAGCGTGGTCGGGAGCTACCGGGTGCTGTGAATCCGCCGCCGGCCGGTTAAATGACGAGGCCTGCCGCGGCGGCGTAGGTGCCCCGCGGCCTGGACGCCCGGCGCCGCTGTTGCCCAGGATCGCCCCGCCCGCCCCCGCGGTGCCGGGCGGGGCGCTCAGGTGGGCGCGTCCTGGCGTGAGGGCACGGCCGCCAGGGCCGGCGCCCGCCGCCGGGTGAGCCCCAGCGCCGCGTCAGCGCTCCACCGGCCCGGCCCGGTGAGCAGCAGGGCCGCGAGCAGGCCGATCAGGTAGGCGTTCAGTTCCCAGCCGATCTTCTGCGCGGTGACGAAGAACCCGGCCGAGTAGCTGACCGACGCGACGGCGATCACCATCTCGGCGATGAGGCCGGCCGTCGCCGCGACGGTCAGCAGGCCCAGCGCGATCGCGATGCCGCCGAGGAACTCCGCGATCCCGGCCACGTAGGCGAACGCGTGCGGGGCAGGCAGGCCGACGGAGGTGAAGAAGGCCGTCGTGCCGGCGATGCCGCCGCCGCCGAACCAGCCGAACAGCTTCTGGCCGCCGTGCGCGACGAAGGCGGCGGCCAGCGCGGCCCGCATCACCAGCGCGGCGGCATCGACCGAGTGCCAGCTGGAATGAACCGCCCGCACGGGCCGGCCAGCAGAATTCAGCATCGCTTCCCTTCCGCCGAAGCCTTCACATATCAACTAAAAACTACATGAATTCCGGCCGGTATCTTCTGCTTTCCTTCTGCCTTTACCGGCTCTTCTTCTCTTTTCCCTCTGCTGGCCAGTGGTCCCATGGCCAGCGGCCCTAACGGGGGCCTTACGGGGCTCGCGCGGCGGGCGCAGCCAGCCGCCGGCCAGCAGGAACTGGCCGGCGAGGTAGGCCGGCATGACGGCCGCGCCCTGGCGGGGGACCACGTTGACGCCGGCCAGGTCGCAGGCGATCAGGGCGTCGGAGAAGACGAACAGCGCGCCGCCCGCGGCGGCCGCGCGGTTGCGGCCGGACGCCAGGATGGCCATGCAGACCAGCAGCAGGCTGTAGAGCGCGACCGGGACGCGCAGGCTTCCCAGCCGCCGCCACAAGAAGGCGAGGAGGAAGGCCCAGGCGGCCCCGTACCCGGCGGCGGCCGGCACCCGGGCGGCCCGGCTCCCGGCGGGCCGAGCCGTCCCTGACGAACTCGGCGATGTAGCAGGCGTGGCCCGCGGCGAAGCAGCCCATGCCGGGCAGGAACCAGTCTCCCGACGCCAGCAGCGCGGTGTCGCCGAGCCCGCCCAGGACCATCCCCGCCGCCGGGAGCCGGGCCGCCCGCCGGCCGCCCGCCGCCGCGAGCAGGAACGCGGCCAGGACCGGCATCAGCAGCGGCTTGGTCGCCCACTCACCCGCGCGGAACTTCTTCACCGCGCTGGCGTAGTTCGCCACGCCGAGGGCCGCGTACAGCGCCGCCAGCCACCGGGCCCGCGGGGCGCCAGCCCGCGCGGGCCGGGCCGTGGAATCAGCCATGCGCGGAATGCTACTGCCAGGCGCGGCGGGCCGGGCGGAACGGCCCGCGCGGCGGCCATCGCGCGGTGCTCACCGCGCGGTGCTCACCGCGCGATGGCCGCCCCCCAGTGGAGGGAAAGCCCGGTGGCGGCCCGGTCCGCGGTGATCTGCATCATGCTGCCCAGGATCGTCGCCCGGTCCGCCACCAGGGCCGTCCCGTCCGGCCCGTAGGTAATCCGGTCGCTGACCAGCACCGGCGCGCCCTCGTCGTCGTCCAGGTGCCGGGCCACGTCCGCGGCCAGCACCCCCGGCCGGATCGTCTCGGACGCCCTGGCCACCGCGGCACCCGCGGCGGCCAGGGCCGCGTACAGCGACGTGGCGCTGAAGTCCACGTCACGCAGCCCGGCCGCGTGCGGCCCGCGCACCCAGGAGACCTGGTGGATCGCCCGGCGGCCGGCGAAGGCGCGGACCCGCTCCAGCCGCAGCCCGGTCTCGGCCTCGCGGGCGCGCAGCAGCGCCGCGACGCGCGCGGGCACGCGCCGCTGCGCGCGGGCGATCACCGTCGTGCGGACCTCATGGCCCTGCTCGCGCAGGTCGTCGGCCAGGCTCCGCAAGGATCCCAGGTGGTAGGCCGGGTACGGCGGGGCGACGAAGGTGCCCCGGCCGGGCTGCTGGACGATCAGCCCCTCGTCGCTGAGCTCCCGCAGGGCCTGGCGCAGCGTCATCAGGGTGACGCCGTACGCCGTGCTCAGCTCGCGCTGCGCGGGCAGCGCCTCGCCGGGGGCGTAGTGACCGTCGCGGATCTTCGCGGCGAGGTCGGCGGCGATGGCCCGGTAGCGCGCCACTGCGGCTCCCTCCTGTTCGCCCGCCGGGCCGCCCCGGCCGTCCGGGGCGCGCCGCGATGGCCGGCCTCCGGCGATCATCGCACGACGGCCGGGCCGTCAAGCGCGGCCCGCAATGCTGCCACGAACGCGCCGGCCTCGGCCGGGCCGGCGCCGTCGAGGATGCGGCGCATGATGGCCGCGCCGACGATGACGCCGTCGGCGACCGCGGCCGCCGCGGCCGCCTGGGCGGGCGCGGAGATCCCGAAGCCGAGCAGGACCGGCAGGCCGGTGACCAGCTTGACCCGGGCGGCGAGGGCCGCGGCGGACGGGGCGAGCTGGTCGCGCTCGCCGGTGGTGCCCATGACCGAGACCGCGTACACGAAGCCCTGGCTGCGCCGCCCGATCTCCGCGAGCCGGTCATCCGGCGTGGCGGGGGAGGCCAGCAAGGCGACCTCGATGCCCGGCACGCTCAGCCCGGCCAGCTCGTCGAGCGGCAGGTCGGGCACGATCAGCCCGGTGACCCCGGCGCGGCGCAGGTCGCCGGCGAAGCCCGGGCGCAGCGCGATGTTGGCGTACGTGCTCGCGATGAGCGGGACGCCGGCCCGGGTCGCGGCCAGCTCCGCGAGGACCGACGCGGGGGTGGCCCCCCGGGCCAGCGCCGCGCAGGACGCCTCCTGGATCGTCGGGCCGTCCACCGTGGGGTCGGAGAACGGCAGCCCGACCTCGATCAGGTCGGCCCCGGCGTCCGCGAACGCGGCCAGGTAGGCGGTCCAGTCCGGCCGGACGCCGCCGGTGATGTAGGGCATCAGCAGCTTCGTCACAGCCGCGCCTGCGCCATGAGGGTGGTGACGTCCTTGTCGCCCCGGCCGGACAGCGTGACCAGGACGGTCGAGCCGGCCGGCAGGGCCGGCGTCCCGGCGGCGCGGATCACCCAGGCCACGGCGTGCGCTGACTCGATCGCGGGCAGGATTCCCTCGGCGCGGGCGAGCCGCACGGCCGCCGCGATCGCCTCCGCGTCGCCGGCGGTGACGTAGCGGGCGCGGCCCTGGTCCCGCAGGTACGCGTGCTCGGGCCCGACGCCGGGGTAGTCCAGCCCGGCCGCGATCGAGTGCGCCTCCTTGACCTGCCCGTGCTCGTCTTGCAGGAACAGCGACTGGGAGCCGTGCAGCACGCCGGCCTCGCCCCGGCAGGCGCCGGACCCGCCCTCGGCCTCGACGCCGACGAGCCGGGCGGCGGTGCCGGCGAAGCCCGCGAAGGTGCCCGCCGCGTTGCTGCCCCCGCCGACGCAGGCGACGACGTAATCGGGGACCGCGGCGGGCAGCTCGGCCGCGCACTGCCGCCGGGCCTCCTCGCCGATGACGCGCTGGAACTCGCGCACCATCGTCGGGTAGGGGTGCGGGCCGATGACCGAGCCCGCGCAGTAGTAGGCCTCGCCGGCGTCGGTGACCCAGTGGCGCATCGCCTCGCTGGTGGCGTCCTTGAGCGTGCGGCTGCCGGTGGTCACCGGGATGACCTCGGCGCCCAGCAGCCGCATCCGGAACACGTTGTGCGCCTGGCGCTCCACGTCCCGCTCGCCCATGAAGACCCTGGCCGGCAGCCCGAGCAGGGCGCCCGCCGTCGCGGTGGCGACCCCGTGCATGCCCGCGCCGGTCTCGGCGATCAGCCGCGCGCGCCCCATGCGCCGGGCCAGCAGCGCCTGGCCCAGCACGTTGTTGATCTTGTGGGAGCCAGTGTGCGCCAGGTCCTCCCGCTTGAGCAGGACGGTCACGCCGAGCTCGGCCGACAGCCGCGGGGCCGGCGTCAGCGGGGTGGGGCGGCCCGCGTACGCCGACAGCAGCCCGGCGAGGCTGCCCCGGAACCCGGGATCGGCCCACGCCCCGGCGAACGCGTCCGCCACCGCGTGGCAGGCGGGGACCAGGGACTCCGGCACGTACCGGCCGCCGTAGGCGCCGAACCGGCCGGCGAGATGGCCAGCATCCGGGGCGACAGTTATAGAACTCATGAGAGAGTTATAGAACAGTCAGGCGGATGCTGGCAAGCCGGCGCCCGGCCCGGCCCCGGTCACGGGTGGAGGAGGTGCCCGGCGAAATAGGTGATCAGCATCGACAGGCCGCCGACGCACGCCGTGCGGAGCATCGGGACCACCGGCCGGACCTGCCAGATCCGCGCGGAAACCCAGCCCGTCAGCGCCAGCGCCGCCAGCACGACCGCGAAGGTCACCGCCGCCCTGGACGGCCCGGGGATCACCACGATGGCCAGCCAGGGGAGCAGGGCCCCGGCCGCGAAGGCGGCGCTCACCGCGAACGTGTCACGGAACGGGGCGGCGCGCGAGGCTGCCGTGATTCCGTACTCGGCCTCGGCGTGCGCCGCCAGCGCGTCGTGGGCCGTCAACTCGACCGCTACGTTCCTGGCCAGGCCGGGGGAGAGGCCGCGGGAGACGTAGAGCGTGGTGAGCTCGTCGAGCTCCGCGTCGGGCGCGGTCTCCAGCCGCGCTCGCTCGGCGGCGAGCGCAGCCGCCTGCCGGTCGTGCTCGGCGCGCAGCTTGGAGTACTCAACGGCCCCCATGGCCAGCGTCCCGGCCACCAGCCCGGCGAACCCGGCGAAGATCAGCACGCGTGAGCTGACGCCGGCGCCGGCGAACCCTTCGCAGATCCCCGCTGACGTCAGGATGCCGTCGCTGGCCTCCGGCATGTGCGGGCGTATCCACCCCAAGCCCCTCATAGCCGCCTCGCCCCCCGTAGCCGTCCGCGGCGGGCGATTCGTCCAGGGTCCGGCAAGGATCTCGCCATCGGCGCGTTGGCAGTTGTTTACCCAGGTCCCGCCGGGCGGGACCCTGTGCCTGACGCCGGCCGTGCCGCGGCCGGCGCCGCGCCCGCGTGACGCGTTCGCTCACGGGGGAGTGACGGCGAGCCTGACGTCGACGACGTTCCCGAAGCGCGGGTCGCCACCCCGGATGAGCACGAAATGCTGGGTGACGCTCGCCTGGTAGAGCTGCAGCGGCCCGGCGGGCGCGATCTCGTCTGGCCTGATGCGGTGACGGGCCGGGAGGCGGGCGTTGAGGCGGCCGACGGCGGCCGCTACCGCATCGCCGCTGACCGGCCCCGCGGTCGCCTCAAGGTAGATCGCCTCCGCCCCGCCGACGGGCGCCCGCGAGTCGAAGATCGTGATCGCCACGGCGGGACGGGCCGAGATGTTGCGTGAGTGCCGGCTGTCCGCCGAGGAGACCCACGAGAGCCGGCGCTCGCCGTCGGCCGCGAAGAACACGGGGGTGACCCATGGCCGGCCTTCGGCGTCCGCGGTCCCCAGCACGAGGTAGAGGTTCTCGGCTAGCAGGCGCGGCACGATTTCCCACATCCGCGGTTCCTCCTTGTCCTGGCAGGCTGGCGCCTGCCGTTAGTTGCCCACCGGCTCAGGCGGCGCCCGCCGGCCTGGTTCATCGCCGCCATGTTCACCACACAGCATGGTTACCCTGTTGCCCGGGGATGCTGACAGCCAGGACGGAAAGGATCGCCAGCGATGATCCTCCCGAAGGTGCGCGACCCGCGCCTGGTGACGATCCGCCGCGGCGGGACCTTGACGGACTCCGATCACCACCTGCTCGCCCTGTGGGCGGCGGCTTGCGCTGAGCACGTCCTGCCGCTGTTCGAATCGGCTCACGCGCGGGATCCGCGACCGCGCCAGGCCATCGATCACGCCCGCGCCTGGGTTCGCGGCGAGGTCACGATGATGGAGTCCCGCGCGGCGGGCGGCCATGCCATGGGGGCGGCCCGGGACAAGCGCGGGGCCAGCCGTCACGCCGCGTACGCCGCCGGCCAGGCCGGCGCCGTGGCGCACGTCGCTGCCCACGACCTCGGCGCGGCCGCCTACGCGATCAAGGCCGCGCGCGCCGCCGCGCCGGACGGCGAGGAAGACGCGGCCGGCCGGCTCGAGTGCCGGTGGCAGCGTGACCAGCTCCCGGAGGCGATCCGCGAGCTCGTCCTTGACGACCAGCAACGGCGGAACGCCATCTGCTGGTCGGTCTTCGACTGCTGAGCGGCCTGCCATCCGCCGTCGCCCCGCCACGAGCGTCCCCGCGACAATGCGCCCACCGCCGCCGGCGTCTCCCGCGTGGTCAGGTTCCGCGATCCCGCGCTGGCCGCCGCGTTCGGCTTCCCGGACGTGCTCACGGCCACGGCGGATGCCCCGTGGCCCGTTCCGGCCCGGCCTGTTCATGAGAGGCTGAAGCGGTGTTGGTCGTGATCGGCGCGGGCCCTTATGGCATCGCCACGGCGGCGAGGGCCATCGAGGCGGGCATCGAGACAGTGGTGGTCGGGCACCCGCTCAGCTTCTGGACCGGTAACATGCCGGCGGGCATGTACCTGCGCTCAGGCCCTGACTGGCACCTGGATGCCTCGGGGGTGCACACCTTCGAGGCCTTCCTCGACGAGCGCGGGATCGCGGCCGCGGACGTCGACCCGGTGCCGATCGCCCTCTTCCTGGACTACGCGCGCTGGTTCCAGCGCCACAAGCACGTGGCCGTGCGCGAGTGCCTCGTCACCGGCCTGCGCGGGAACGGCGACGGCTCCTTCCTCGTCGCCCTCGACGACGGGGAGACGCTGGCGGCCGAGTCCGTGGTGGCCGCGCCGGGCGTGCGGTACTTCCAGCACCGGCCGGAGTGGAGCGCGTCGCTGCCCGGGTCGCTGTGCTCCCATACCTGCGACCTCGTCCGCTTCGACGACTTCGAGGGTGCCCGGGTGCTCATCGTCGGCGGCCGGCAAAGCGCCTACGAGTGGGCCGCCCTGGCCGGCGAGCACGGGGCGGCCAGCGTCGACATCGCGCACCGGCACGACGTGCCGCGCTTTGACCGGGTCAGCTGGAAGTTCGCCGACCCTTACCTGGAGCAGACCCTCGCCGAGCCGGGCTGGTGGCGGGCACAGTCCCCCTCCGGGCAGGAGGCGATCGCCCGCCAGTTCTGGGAGGTGGGCCGGCTGACCCTCGAGTGGTGGCTGGCGCCCCGGCTGCGAGGGGACCGGTTCACCCGGCGCCCGGGCGCGTCTGTCACCTCCGTGGCGGTGCAGGGCCCGGGCGAGGGCCCGGGCGCGGCCAGCGTGCGGCTCAGCGACGGCACCGAGCTCACCGTCGACCGGATCGTGCTCGCCACGGGCTACAAGGCGGATCTTCGCCGCGTGCCGTACCTCGCCGGGGTCCTCGGCTCCATCGAGGTCGCCGGCGGGTTCCCGGTGCTCGACGAGACGTTCCAGTCCAGCCTCCCCGGCCTCTACCTGCCGGGTTTCACCGGAACCCGGGACTTCGGCCCGTTCTTCGGCTTCACCAAGGGCTGCCCGGCCGCGGCCGCGCTCGTCACCCGGGGACTGGCGCGGAGGTGACCGTCACCGCGCGCGTTCCATGATGATTGCCGCGTTCCTTATCATTTGACGTGACGGGGCACCTTGGGCCTGAGGCTGGAGTTGAGTTGTCGCTGCCGATGAGCCTGCCCGCCCGACGCAGGAATGATGGGGTCGTCATGGCAGGTGAGATCGCGCTGGAGGCCGCGCAGATCGCGCGGAGGGCGGGCGTGGCCCGGGGCACGGGGGCGACCTGGCGCCGTCGCCGCGATGCCTTCCCCGCCCCCGGCGGGGACGCCGGCGCGGGCGCGGCCTACGACGGGGCGGCGGTGGAGGCATGGCTCGCCGGCGCAGGCCTGTGGGAACTTGCCCCCGGGCCCCGGGTGTGGCGGGAAGTCAGCCACGGGGTGCAGGGCACCGCCCTGGGCGAGGCGGTCAGGCACGCCGCGGCGGTTGCCGCGCTGCTGGGCGCGGGGGAAGCCCTGCCGCCCGGCGTGCCGGGCAACCTGGCGTGGCTCATGGAACGCGCGGTCGCTGACGTCGGCGCGGCGGCCGTTGTCAATGACCTGCTCGACCGGTACGCGGCGGCGTCCGGCATCCCCGTCATCCCCGCGCGGGTCGCTGAATGCATGATCAGCCTGGCCGGGGCCGGCGACGGCGCCACGGTCCTTGACCCCGCGAGCGGTACCGGCGAGCTGCTGGCGGCGGCGCTCGCCGGGGGAGCGGGGCGCGTCCTCGCCCAGGACGCGAGCGACGCGGCGGCCGGGCTCGCGCGGGCGCGGCTGCGGCCCGGTGCGGGCCGCAGCGCCGAGGTCGCGGCGGGCGACGCGCTTGGCGCGGACGCCTTCGCCGGCGTCGAGGCGGACGCGGTGGTGTGCCGTCCGCCCGTCGCGGCCAGCGAGCCAGAGCCGGCGATGGCCTGGGCGCGGTACGCCCTCGCGCACCTGAAGCCGGGCGGACGGGCCGTGCTCGCGATGCCGCCGTCAGCCGCCGCCGCGCCGTCCGGCCGCGCGGCTCGCGCGCAAATGCTGCGCCAGGGGGCGCTCCGCACGGTCATCGCGCTGCCGGTCGCCGTGGCCCCTCCGCACGCGCCGCTGCACCTGTGGGTCCTGGAGCGGCCCGACGGCAAGACCGAGCCCGACCTGCTGGCCCTCTTCGTGGAAGCCACCCCGGAAACCCGGTCCGGCCAGGACTACGCGACGTCCTCCGCCGCGGGGACGATGCCCGCGGCCAGCTGGCGCGCCTTCACGCACAGCATGGAAGTCGCCGGCGGCTCCCCCCGCGATCCCGGAAGGCGCGTGATCTGCTCCGGTGGCGGCCGCAACGCGAAGTGGTGCGTGACCAGGGTCGCGGACTTGCTCGACGACAGTGGCCTGCTCGGCGAGTCCGAGCGGCTCGACGAGACCGTTGACCTCACCCCGGCCCGGGTACGGGCCCACTTCTCCGCCTGGTACCGCGAGAAGGACAAGGAGTCGGCCCGGCGCCGCGGCAGCGTCGCGCCGAGGAACCCGGCCGCCACGTTCACGCACTCGCGGCTGGACCGGTTCCTCATCTCCCGGGGCATTGACGGGGTCGCCAGCATCCTGGCGCGCCTGGACTGGCTGGGCGAAGCGGGGGACGGGCGCGAAGTCGAGCCGCACCTCGGGCTGCCCGCCGCCCCCTGGCGGACGGCGGCGGTGGCGGAACTGGCCAGGCTCGGCCTGCTGCGGTACCGCCGCGCCGGGACAGGGCACGCCGAGCTCCTCCGCGCCGGCGACGTCCTCATCCCCGCCACCGTCACGAAGGCCACCGAGGCCACGGTGGCGGGCGAGGACCGCGCCGGCGACCCCGCCGGGCCCGCCGTGCACGTGATCCGCCCAGACCCGGCGCACCTCAACTCGTGGTTCCTCGCCGGGTTCCTGCTGTCCCCGGGCAACCTGCGGGGGGCTGCCGGGAGCCGCGTGGACGTGCGCCAGCTTGAGGTGCCGCTGCTCCCGCTGGCGGATCAGCAACGATACGCCAGCGCGTTCCGCGACATGCGTTCCCTTGAGTCGGTCGCCGGCCACCTCAAGGACAGGGCCGCGGGCCTGGCCGGCAATCTCGCCGCGGGCCTGGCCCGCGGCGACTTCCGTCCCGGGCCGGAGCGGCAGCGCACCTTCCGTGGGACCGGCCATGCTCCGTGACTACTTCACCCCGTGACGAGATGCCACGACATGGCCTGTCAGGAAACGGCGCCGAGCCCCGCTCCCCTGATGTGCCGATAATGAGCATTATGTAAAGTAGCGCTTCCGCGACTGTCAGCTCCGCAGTCAACCTCGGTACGACCTCACTCATGCGGCCTGACCCTCCAGGATCGACGGGAACACCGCACATCCTGCCCCGGACAGTCGCGCCCTGCCACACCATTTACTACGCAGCCAGGCCATGGCTTGCTCAGGCGCGCTCTGATCGAGGCCAGGTCCCTGCCAAGATCCCCGCCGCCTGGCTCGTCGGCCACGCCAGCAGCATCCCGCGGCTCCGGGACAATACGGGTATGACGATTGACGAGGAGCTCAGCGCGTTGATGGACCAGTTCTTCCGGGCGGTGTCGTTCGGCCCCGGCGAAAGGCCGCGGTATGAACGGCTGCACGACCTGTTCACCCCGGCCGGCCGGCTCATCAACGCGATCGGGGACGCTCCGGACGACACGACGGTGGCGGGGTTCGTCCGGCCCCGCCGCGCGCTGGTCGACGCCGGCGTGCTGGCGTCGTTCGAGGAGGCGGAGACGGGCGCGGTCACCGAGTCGTTCGGCAAGGTGGCGCACCGGTTCAGCACGTACGAGAAACGGGGTGTCCGGGACGGCGCGGCGTTCGCCGCGCGCGGGCGGATCGCGACGCAGTTCGTCCGCACGCCCGGCGGCTGGCGGATCACGTCGATGGCGTGGGACGACGAGGCATGAGTCGCATCACCCTGGCGACCGTCCGCCGCCGGCCGGGAACGCTTCAGACTGGCCGTCGCCGTTGAGGCAGCAAATGGTTACTGGCCGATGAACGCGAGCGCCGTCGCGGGCAGCAAGGGCGAGTCGACGATGTTGTAGTGAGTCAGGCCGGGAAGGATCGCCAGCGCGTGACCGCCTTTCGGGCGGCCTTCGTTCATCCAGCCGCCGTCGCGCAGGCCGCCGTCGAGCATGTTGAAGAGCTCGACGTAGTGGCTAGGCGGGGCCATGTCGGCGTCGGCGGCGACGATCAGCGCCGGCACCTGGAGGCCGCGCACCTCCTCGGTGAAGTCGAAGTCCTGCCTCATCGCCTGGCCGGCCTTGTCGAGCAGCCGGGGGAAGTCTTCCGGGCGCGGCGCGACCCGCTGGTAGAGCTCATACATCGGGGTTTCCTTCATGAACTCCGCGGCGGCGGCGTTCACCTGCCCCTGCTGCGCGAGCAGCTGCGGGTAGATCGCGTCCCGGCGGACGTGCGCCGACACCGCGACGAGCCTGCGGACGCGGGACGGGTACTTGATGGCGGTCAGCAGCGCCACCCCGCCGCCGAGTGAGAAGCCCATCACGTCGGGCGCCTCCAGCCCGAGGTGGTCGATGAGCGCCGCGATGTCATCGGCCATCAGCCGGACGTCGAGCGGGCGGTCGATGTCAGCGGTACGGCCGTGACCCTGCAAGTCGGGGGCGATGACCTGGTGCCGCTCGCACAGCGCGGGGAGGATCGGGCCGAACATCTCCCCCGAGCCCAGCCCGCCGTGCAGCAAGACCAGCGGCCGTCCGGCGCCATGGGTCTCGTAGTACAGGTTGATGCCGTTGACATCGGCGTAGGCGCCAGCGCCTGAGGTCCAGGTGGTTGCGCTCATCGTGGTGTCCCCTCGAGTCCCTGGCTGTTCTTCCGCTGCTGATGAGGACGGCACGGACACCGCGAACTCATCGGCGCGGCGTTTCGGCGGCTGACGTAGGCCGCATGCGCAAAGCCATGGGGCGAGCTGACGGCCCGCGAGGAAAACGGCGATGAGCGGCGACAACGGTGAGATCGCTCGGACGTACTTCCGAGATCCACGGCTACCGCGTCAACGATCCGGGACTGGTGGCCAGGCTGCTGGATCGGCTGCTGGGCCGGCGCAACCGCTTCACCCCGGACTGGACGGGACTAGCATCACTGACAGCGGCGGAGCAGCCTGCAAGGCGATGGAGGGCCCATGCTGATCTACTCGATGAGCGTCTCGGTGGACGGCTTCATCGCCGACCGCGAGGGCGCGTTCGGGTGGACGGTCCCGGGCGAGGAGCAGTTCCGGTTCCACCTCGCCCAGGTACGCGAGCTCGGCGGCTACCTGTGCGGCCGCAGGCTCTACGAGACCATGCTGCCGTGGGAGACGGATGCGTCGATGCGCGGCAGCGAGCTCGGGGCCGCGTTCGCCGACGCCTGGTGCGCCCTCCCCAAGGTCGTCTTCAGCCGCACGCTCGGCAGCCTTCAGGGCAACGCCCGGCTCGCCAGGGCGCCGGTGGCCGAGGAGGCCGCCGCGGCGAGCGCCGCGGCCGGCAAGGACGTCTCGATCGGCGGCGCCAGCCTGGCCGCGGCGGCGATCGAGCTCGGCCTCGTCGACGAGCTGCGCATGTTCCGCAACCCGGTCGTCGTCGGGGGCGGCACGCCCTTCCTGCCGCCGGTCACCGCGGAAGTCCGGCTGGACCTGGTCGAGACCCGGACGTTCGGCTCGCGCGTGATCTACGAGCGCTACCGGCGCGCCCGTGGCGCCTAGCCGGCCTGGTCGAGGATGGCGCGCAAGCGGGTGACGGCGTCGCCGCGGTCCTGGCGGGCGCGTGCCTGGCGATGCTCACGGTGCCACCGCCGGGCGAAGCCGCGGGTCACCCGGCCGCCCGGCTGAGGTGGCCTGCATCCTCGTGCCGATCGCCTCCTTGCTGCTTGACCGCCCGCGGCGCGGTAGGTCCGCGCCACGCTCAAGCCCTTCCGCCGGTAGGCTCTGGGGAGATCCCCGGCCAGGGAGGGCGGCGCCATGTCCGGCGGGCAGCTGTACGACACCATCGGAGCCACTTACACGGTGACGCGGCGTACCGAGCCGCGGATCGCCGCGCAGGTCTGGGCCGCGCTCGGCGATGCGCGGACGGTGCTGAACGTAGGGGCCGGCACGGGCTCCTACGAGCCTCCCGACCGCGACGTCACCGCGGTGGAGCCGTCGGCGCTCATGCGCGCGCAGCGCCCGGCGGGGGCCGCGCCGTGCGTGGCCGCCACCGCGCAGAGCCTCCCGTTCAAGGACCAGTCCTTCGCCACCGTTCATCACTGGCCGGACCCGCTGGCCGGGCTGCGCGAGATGCGGCGGGTGGCCCGCCGGGTGGTGGTGTTCACGCACGACGACAGCGAGGCCGGGTGGCTCGGCCGGTTCTGGCTCACCCGCGACTACCTGCCCGAGGTCGCCGGCCTCCTGGCCGGCCGGCCGTCGCTGGGAGAGCTGGCGGCCGTGATCGGGGCGCGCGCGGAGCCGGTGCCCGTCCCGTGGGACTGCGCCGACGGCTTCTTCGAGGCCTACTGGCGCCGGCCGCAGGCGTACCTTGACGACGACGTCCGCCGCGGGGTATCGGTGTGGGCCCGGGTCGGCCCGCGGGCCGAGCAGCGGGCGGTGCGCGGCCTGTGCGATGACCTCGCCTCCGGCCGGTGGGCCGAGCGCAACCGGGACCTCCTCGCCCTGGACGCGGCCGAGCTCGGCCTTCGCCTGCTCATAGCCTGAGCCAGCGCCGCGGGCGCCCGCCGCGATGCCGGCGCCGCGCGCCGCGCGCGGCACGCCCGCCGGGCAGCAGGCCCTCGGCGACCGGCTCGGCCCCGGCCTCTAGGAAGCCCGGCGCCCGCGGCAGCAGGGCAGGACCCGGCCGAGCCGGCGAACGACCGGTGGCGAGATGATGAACGAATCTCGAACTACGCCGCTGACGGGCAGGGGTGTGACACAGTGCCGGATTCCCCAGCGCCGGATTCCCCGGCGCGCCGCTGGCGCGGGTCGCCGCGGGCATGGCCCGTGCTTGACGGGATAGTCCCCGTCGAGCGGTCCCGGGTGCCCGCCGAGCTGCTGGCAGGCCTGACGCTGGCCGCCATCGGCGTCCCTGAGGTTCTCGGCTACGCCAAGATCGCCGGGATGCCCCTGGTCACCGGCTTGTACACGATGCTTCTCCCGATGGCGGCGTACGCCGTCCTCGGCTCGTCCCGCCACCTCGTGGTCGCCGCGGACTCGGCGACCGCGGCCATCCTGGCCGCCGCGCTCACCGGCCTGGCGGCGGCCGGCTCGCCGCGGTATGTCCAGCTGGCCGGGCTGGCGGCCCTGCTGACCGCCGCGATGCTGCTGGCGGCCCGGCTGGCCCGGCTCGGCTTCCTGGCCGACTTCCTGTCCCGCACCGTGCTGGTCGGGTTCCTGACCGGCGTCGGCATCCAGGTGGCGGCCGGGCAGCTGCCGGACATGCTGGGGGTCACCGCCGCCGGCAGCCAGGCCCTGCCCAAGCTCGCGAGCACCGTCCGCGGCCTTCCGCACGCGCGCTGGGGCGACGTGGCGCTGTCGGCCGGGGTCGTCGTGGTCGTCATCGCGGCTCGCCGCGCCAGCCGCCGGATCCCCGGCCTGCTGATCGCGGTGATCATCGCGATCACCGTGAGCTGGGCCGCGAGCCTGCGCGGCCGCGGCGTGCCCGTGGT
>JAICUO010000366.1 GCA_025935815.1 Streptosporangiaceae bacterium | reverse complement strand
GTCGTGCCGCATCTCCGGCAGCGAGTACACGTGCTGGCAGCCCAGCACGTCCACCAGGAACTCATGCGCCTGCTCCATGTCCGGGACGGTGAACCCGACGTGGTCGCCGCCGCGCAGCCCGGGTATGCCCACGGCCCCTCCCTCTCCCGCGCCCATCTCTCACGCGATATGCCCAAGCTATGGATCCAATCGATGCTCAACGATCCGATCTTACTGGGGAAAGATCCGCCGTCTGGCATTGATTTGGATACATTCACCTAGGTAATCTCGTTCCGAGACCGAGTCAAGGGAGATGTGCCGCATGCCCAGGGCCAGGCGCCTGCAACCGGCAGCCGAGTGGACCGAGATCGCCAGCACGGCGGCGGACTGGAAGGCCGCCGACCCGGCGCTGCTGGCCACGATGCTCGGCCAGCTGCACCTCATCCGCGCGTTCGAGGAGACGGTCCTGGAGCTGGCCGGCGAGGGGCTGGTGCACGGCCCGGCGCACTCCAGCATCGGCCAGGAAGGCGGCGCGGTCGGCTCGATCGCGGGCCTGCGATCAGCCGACGGGGTCAACGGCTCGCACCGCGGGCACCACCAGTTCCTCGCCAAGGCCCTCACCCACGTCACCAAGGGACGCCTGAGCCCGGCCGAGCTGGTCACCCCTGAGGTGGCCGAGGTCCTGCGGCGCACCCTGGCCGAGATCCTCGGCCTCGCGCAGGGCTACTGCGCCGGGCGCGGCGGGTCGATGCACCTGCAGTGGCTGGAGGCCGGGGCGCTGGGCACCAACGCCATCGTCGGCGGCGGCGTGCCGATGGCGGCCGGCAACGCCTGGGCGCAAAAGCACGCCGGCCGCCTGCTCCACCGGGGGGACGCCCCCCCGGCCCCCCCGGACATGGACCTGACCGTCACCTACTTCGGCGACGGCGCGGTGAACATCGGCTCGGTGCTGGAGACCATGAACCTGGCGGCCGCGTGGGAGCTGCCGCTGGCCTTCTTCATCGAGAACAACGGGTACGCCGTGTCCACCACCGTGGGCGAGGCCACCGGCGAGCCGCGGCTGTCCGCCCGCGGGACCGGCTTCGGGATCCCGTCCTACCAGGTCGACGGGATGGACCCGCTCGCCGTCCACCTGGTGATGGAGGCGGCCGCGCGGCGGATGCGCTCCGGTGAGGGCCCGGTCGTCATCGAGGCGCTGGTCTACCGGTTCTTCCACCAGAACGGCCCGTTCCCCGGCAGCGCCTTCGGCTACCGCACCCGCGAGGAAGAGGCCGCCTGGCGCGCCCGCGACCCCCTGGACCGGGTCGCGGCCGAGATGAGCAGGCTCGGGCTCATCGGCGAGGAGGGCATCAAGTCCGTCCGCGACCAGGCGCGGGAGGCGATGCGGGAGGCGGCCGCGGCCCTGGTCGAGCCGGACCCGGCTGCGGGGGGAACCGGGGGGCCGCACGGAGCATCCCCCCGCGGCGGCACGGCTCACAAGCCGGGCGCCCGCCGGATCCGCCCCGGGCTGTGGCCCGATCCCGCCTTCGTCGACGTCGGCATCCGGGGCGACGCCGCGGAGCTCGCCGGAGCGCGCACCGCCGAGGAGGCCACCTTCGGCGGGGAGGCCAGCCGCGGGAAGTTCATCGACGCGGTGTGGCGGGTGATGGACCGGCGGATGACGGCCGACGAGCGGATCGTCGTGCTGGGCGAGGACGTGCACAAGCTGAACGGCGGCACCAACGGGGCGACCAAGGGGCTGGCCGGCAAGTTCCCGGGCCGGGTCCTGGGCACGCCGATCAGCGAGAACGCGTTCGCCGGCCTGGGCGGCGGCCTGGCGCTCGACGGCCGGTTCCGGCCGGTGGTGGAGTTCATGTACCCGGACTTCCTGTGGGTGGCCGCCGACCAGGTGTTCAACCAGATCGGCAAGGCCCGGCACATGTTCGGCGGGAAGAACCCGGTCCCGCTGGTGCTGCGCACCAAGGTCGCCCTGGGCTCCGGCTACGGGTCACAGCACCTGATGGACCCGGCGGGGATCTTCGCGACCAGCCCCGGCTGGCGGGTCATGGCCCCCTCGACCCCGTTCGACTACATCGGCATGATGAACGCCGCGCTCGCGCTGGATGACCCGGTGCTGGTGATCGAGCACGTCGACCTGTACCCCAGCGAGGGCGACATCCCGGCCGGCGACCTGGACTACCTGATCCCGTTCGGGACGGCGGCGGTGCGGCGGCCGGGCCGCGACGTGACCGTGCTGGCCTACCTGTCCATGGTGGAGCAGGCCCGGATCGCGATCGAGCGGACGGGGATCGACGCGGAGCTGATCGACCTGCGGTTCCTGGACCGGGCGTCGCTGGACTGGGAGACCGTCGGGGCCAGCATCCGCAAGACCAACGCGGTGCTCATCGTCGAGCAGGGGTCCCTCGGCACCTCTTACGGCGGGTGGCTGGCCGATGAGGTGCAGCGGCGGTTCTTCGACTGGCTGGACCAGCCGGTGCAGCGCGTCACCGGCGGCGAGGCCAGCCCGTCGATCTCCCGGGTGCTGGAGCGCGCCGCGATCGCCCGCGCCGATGAGGTGGCGGCCGGGCTGGAGCGGGTCAGGGCGGGCTTCGGCGCCGGCTACCAGGGCGGGGGCTCGCGCTGATGGCCACCGTGGTGCGGATGCCCAGCGTGCTGGCCGGCGCGGCGGAGGCGGCGATCGCCCGGTGGCTCGTCGGCGTGGGGGACGCGGTCACGGTCGGCGCCCCCGTCGCCGAGATCGAGACGGAGAAGGCGCTCGTCGAGTACGCCGCCGAGGAGTCCGGGATCGTGGGCCGCCTGGTACTCGCCGAGGGCGAGGCCGGCGAGGTCGGCGACCCGATCCTCGTGCTCGTTTCCACGGCCGAAACCGATGCCGACATCGATAAGGCCCTCGGAAAAGCGCCAACCGCGGGTACCCAGGCCTCGCGAGGCGCAGCGAGCGGCAGCGAGCGGAGCTTCGGGCGTTCCGGCGAGCCGGAAGCTGCAGCCGTGACCACTGAAGGCGGGGGGCCTGGGGGGCTGGTGGCCACCCCCCAGGAAAGCCGGATTTTCGCTAGCCCGCTGGTGCGCAAGGTCGCCGCCGAGCAGGGCATCGACCTGGCCGCCGTCGAGGGCACCGGGCCGAACGGCCGGATCGTCCGCCGTGACCTGGAGCGCCTGGCCGCGACTCCCCCGCGATCCCCGGCGCCGGCGCCGGACCGCGCGGCGGCGGGCACGGCCCAGCCGGGAGTCTCCGTTGCTGATGGTGCCGCCCTGGCTGATGGTGCCCTGGTGGCCGGGACCGGGCGGGAGAGCCCGGCGGGAGGGAGGCTGATCCCGCATACCCCGATGCGGCGGGCCATCGCCCGGCGGCTTTCCGAGAGCAAGGCGACGGTGCCGCACTTCTACATGGCCACCGACTGCGTGGTCGATGAGCTGCTGGCGCTGCGCGGGCGGGTCAACGCGACGGTGGCCGGCAAGACAGTGGCCGGCAAGGTGTCGGTGAATGACTTCGTCGTCATGGCGGCGGCGGGCGCGTTCGCGGACGTGCCCGAGGCGAACGTGACCTGGAGCGATGAGGGCCTCATCGCCTACGGCAATGTCGATATATCGATAGCGGTGGCCACGGACGGGGGGCTGGTCACGCCAGTGCTGCGCGACGTCGGCGCCAAGCGGCTGTCGCAGGTGGCGCGCGAGGCCCGCGATCTCGCGCAGCGCGCCCGTGACCGCAGGCTCGCGCAGCGCGAGATCGAGGGCGGGGTGCTCTCGGTGTCGAACCTGGGCATGTACGGGACCCTGGAATTCTCCGCGATCATCAACCCGCCGCAGTCCGCCGTCCTCGCCGTCGGCGCCGCGCGGCCGCAGCCGGTCGCGGCGGACGGCGCGGTGTCGGTGGCGACGGTGATGCGCTGCACCCTGTCGGTCGACCACCGCGCGATCGACGGGGCGCTCGCGGCCCGCTGGCTGGCCGCGTTCACCGCCCGGATGCAAGACCCGCTGGGCGCGATCGCCTGAGAGCAGTGCGCCTCAAAGCCGGGCGCCTCAAAGCCGTGCGCCCGAAAGCCGTGCGCCGTCACAGCACGCGGCGCAAGAAGGCCGCGACCGCGTCGGCCGCCTGGGTGACGTATGGCTCACGGTCATACAGGTCGATGTGCTGGCGGGCGTCCAGCCAGCGGATCTCCTTGTCGCCGGGCGCGCGGCGCACCAGTTCCTCGGCCATCTCGGGCGCGCAGTAGGCGTCCTGCCTGCCGTGCACGACCAGCAGCGGCGTGTCGCCGAGGAGGCCGGCCGCGCCGAGGGCGTCGAAAGTCATCAGCGAGTGCAGGGATCCCCGGGTGACCTGGTTGCGCCAGCCCGGGGCAGCCGAGCGGCTGGTGCCGTAGTACTGCCACGGCTCATCGCCGCCCATGGCGGCCTCCCCGCCATCGGGCGCCACGGCCGGCAGGTACTCGTCGTAGCGGGCCAGGAAGCCGGCCAGGGCCGCCCGGTAGCCGCCGGCGCCCATGTCCCGCACCATCCGCTCCGGGCTGTTGTACCCGCCGGCCACCCCGGCGACGGCCTTCACCCGCGGGTCCTGCGCGGCGGCGCGGACCGCGTACCCGCCGCCGAGGCAGACGCCGACGACGGCGATCCGGTCGGGGTCAACGTCGTCGCGGGCGGCCAGGTAACTCACGGCGGCGCGGAGGTCGGCCAGCTTGCCCTGGGAATCCTCGTGCTGCGGTCGGCCGCCGCTGCCGCCGAACCCCCGGTGGTCGAACGCCAGCGTGAGGAAGCCCGCGCCGGCCAGCAGCCGCGCGTACGCGCCGGTGACCTGCTCCTTGACGCCGGTGAACGGCCCGGTCAAGGCGATGGCGGAGTGCCGTCCGCCAGCGTGCGGGAGCCGGACGTCACCCGCGATCGGGATCCCGTTGCTGCTGAACGTGACGTGCGCCTTATCGTCGGTATCGTCGGTGGAGACACCATGCTCGGTCATGCGGCAACCATAGGGGCCGGGCGTGTCCGTTGCCCAGAAGGCACCTGCGGGTGCCCTTCCCGCGCTCGCGCGCCCGGAGGCCCCTCATGACCCTCATGACCCTGGTGATCCCCGACGTGCTGGAGGCCACCTGCGCCACCCGGCAGGCCCTGGAGCGGCTGGCGTCCAAGTGGCGGGTCCTGGTGGTGTACGCGCTGCTGGCCGGCCCGCAGCGGCACGCCGAGCTGCGCCGGCGGCTGCCCGGCGTCAGCCAGAAGGTGCTTACCCAGACGCTGCGCGCCATGGAGGACGACGGCCTGGTCGCGCGCCGGGTCCTGAAGGAAAGCGCCCCCCGGGTGGTCGAGTACGACCTGACGGCGCTGGGCAAGACCCTGGAAGCACCGCTCGCCGCGATCTGCGCCTGGGCCGCGCAAAGCGGGAGCGCCGCCGGGTCATGACTCGCCCGGCTTCGCAGGACCCGCGCGTACGGCGGGTTGGCGGCCAGCAGCCCCTGCGCCCGGTTGGTAGGCACGCACGCGCAGCGCCCCGGCCGATTCCATCTCCTGCGCCGCTGCCTCGCGTACAGGTGCGGCAAGCCGAGCAACTGGCCGTACCAGGCAACCGCCGCGGCCACGTCGCTGACGTTCCGGGACACCTCATGCCGCACCCGGTAACAGCGGCGCCCCCGAATTACCCTCCCCCTTCGCCGCGCGCCCGCAGGCGGGCGGGCTAGCTCGGCGAGCGAAGCGGGACGCTGAGGTCGCAGGCCTGCGTGTCGGGGCTGGCGGTGCGCAGGTCAGCGAACAGGACCTGGCGCAGCGGGGCGGCCGGGCGGCGGTCATGGTCACGGCCCCAGCGCTCGAGGGCGTCGGCGAAGGGCACCATCCGCGGCCAGGCCATCTCGGCCACGCTCAGCCGGATGTAGGCCTCCTCGTGGGCGGGCTCGACCCGGACCTGGATGTCCGGGCTGCCGGTGACCGCGCCCTCGGGAGTGTCCATCGCGACGGGGCGGCACAGTTCCACCGGCCCGTCGCTGTCCGCGCTGACCTCCCCGTAGTACACGACGAACGGCACGCCCTCGATCCCTGTCATGCCGGGCGCGACGGCCCGCAGCCGGGGGAAGGCCTCGGCGAAGAACGCGCCGGCCCCGGCGAGGGTGACGTGGCGGCTGATGGAGGCGACCTTCCGCTCGGGAATGGCCCGGACGCTGATGTCCTTCATGAGTGGCTCCTGCTTTCCCTGTTTCCCCTGTTGCACTGCGAGGCGGGACTGGATGTAGGCGACGAGCGCCCGGCGATCGGCCATGGCCGCCTCGGCCCGCTCCCACCACCGCGCCAGCAGGCCGGCTCCCTCGGCGGGGTCGCGGTCGATGACGCCGGCGACATCGGCCAGCGGCATGTCCAGGCCGCGCAGCAGCGCGACCAGGCGGGCGCGCTCCAGCTGGGACTCGTCATAGCGGCGGTAGCCGGATGCCGGGTCCACCTCGGCCGGGACGACGAGGCCCAGGTCGGCGTAGATGCGCAGCGCCTTCGGCGACAGCCGGGTCCGGCTCGCGAACTCACCGATCGTCATCCAGGCCATCGCCTACCTCCAGCCTCGCGGCTTGGCGCCGCTGCCGGGCGCGGTGCCCGGCAGGATCGATCCTGGCCCCTTCCCCAAGGGAAAGGTCAAGTCGCCATCCTGAGTCGCCCTCATCTCGAACGCATATATCTGTGCTACATCTAGCGATGCACATCTTATCGTGCGATAATGATGCCATGAGCTTAGGGATGCCTCGGGGGAGGTGATCATGATGTGCGCCAGCGATGACGAGCGGACGGCGGCGGAGGCGCTGCGGCAGCTGGGCACCGCCCTGGACTGCCTCAACGGCGGTGGCGGGGCGATGCTGCAGTCGGCCGAGCTGAGTGACGTGCTCGCCGAGCTAGCGACACTGAGCGGGAAGTTCGCGGCCGCGCGGGCGGCGATCCTGGCCCGGTTCGACGCCGCCCGCGGCTACACGGCCGACGGGTACGGCAGCTCCGCGGCGTGGCTGACGGCGCGGACCCGGGAGACCCGCAAGGCGGCCGACGCCGAGGTACGCCGGATGCGGGCGCATGAGCGGCATCCCGTCATCGCGGCGGCGCAGGCCCGCGGCGACATCTCCGATTCCTGGGCCACCCAGATCGCCGAATGGACCCGCCGGCTGCCGCCTGACTGGCGCGGCGACGTCGACCGGCTGCTGGTGGACACGGCCGCCGCCGGCGCCCGGCTTGAGGACCTCGCCGTGGTGGCGCGGGCCGCGTACGAGAAATGGCGCTCCCAGCAGCCCGACCCCGATGAGGACGACGGGTTCGAGGACCGCTGCCTCAGGCTCGGCACGACGATCGGCAACGCCGGGCGGGTCACCGGGGACCTGACCCCCGAGTGCACGGCCGCCCTGCAGGCGGTGCTGGAGGCGCTCGGCAAGAAGGGCGGCCCCGAGGACGCCAGGACCGAGCCGCAGCGGTTCCACGACGCTCTCCAGCTGGCCTGCGAGCTGCTGATCCGGGCGCGGATGGTCCCGGACCGGGCCGGCGCCGACACCCGCGTCGACGTCGTGGTGTCGCTGGCGGAGCTGATGGTGCTGGAGGGCGCGTCGGCGATCCAGGACGCCTGGCTTGCCGCGCTGCTGGGCGACCCCGGCCGGCCCGGCGAGCCCGCCAGCAGCCCCGCCCGGCTGGCCGCGCTGGCCGGGCAGCCCGGCTACCTGGGCGGCCAGGACGCCGAGGCGGCCGCGTGCGACGCGATCATCGCCCCGGTCGTCACCGGGCACCCGGACTTGCGCGTGGTGGACCAGATGATCGGCTTGGTCCTGGCCTACCTCGACGGGCTCGCTGACGGCCCCGCCACGCAGGCAGCGGCCGGGCACGACCTGGGCGCGGGACGGCGGGGGGCTGGCAG
>JAICUO010000836.1 GCA_025935815.1 Streptosporangiaceae bacterium | reverse complement strand
GAGCTGGCCCGCGGTACGCACGGCGGTTCGCGAGAACCGGGCTTTCCTGGGGCGCGCCGTCAGGTACCTGGCGGGCGAGGCCGGGATCCGCCAGTTTCCGGACATCGGCTCAGGCCTGCCGAGCGCCGAGAACGTGCACGAGGTCGCGCTGGCGGTGGCGCCGCGGTCCCGCGTCGTGTACGTGGACAACGGGCAGGCCGGCATCCCGGCCCAGGCCCGGACGGCCCGCGAGTTCGCCGCGCTGGCCTTCGGCGGGCTCGACCTGGCCGACCCGGGCGTGGTCCTGGTGTCCCAGTGGCGCCCGCCCGCTAGTCCGCGGCCGACGCCCGCCGAGGTCAACTGGTACGGCGGCGTCGCACGCAAGCCCTGATGCGCCACGAGGCGCTTCGTTATATCCCCGATATAGCCGGGAGGAACTCGGAGGGAGGTTCCTGGGTCTGATGCCTTACCTGGATCCGAAAGGTGAAGGGAACAATAGCATGGCAGGAAACTAACGGTTGTGTCCAGGTGCAGGAGCAAAGCGTTAGGGGACCCGCGCGACATGGTGAAAGCTATACTGCCTGAACCCTAGTCTCCAGAAGATGCAATGCGTCGTCCGCCGGAAACGCACATGAAACCGGCGCCCGCCCTGTCCCGTATTGTTAGGGCATGCGAGACAGCCTCCGGGGTGGAGGAGCGATTCCCAGTGAGGGAATTCAAGGAGACGACCGGGGCACCTAAACCGCGCTGTTACGTATAGCGAAGATGAACGTGGGATCACCTAAGGGGCGCGAGCCCTATGGTGACGGAGGTCTCGTAGTAGTCGCGGGAGTAACGCCCCGCCAGGGAGGACGGGAAAGCCGTCCGCAGGGCGAAGGGGACCAGGTGACCGATGTCCGGGAGACCGGGAGGTACGCGTGATGCGGGACGCCGCAACGGTACTGGGCGTCGTGCGTGACCGTGGCAGGCGCGGCCTGCCGCTGGAAAGGCTGTACCGGCAGTTGTTCAACCCGCAGCTGTACCTGCTGGCCTACGGGCGGATCTATGCCAACCACGGCGCGATGACGCCCGGGGCCGACGGGGAAACCGCCGACGGCATGTCGCCGGCCGGGATCGGGCGCATCATCGGCGCGCTGCGCCGCGAGCGCTACCGGTTCCAGCCCGTGAAGCGCGCCTGGATCCCGAAAAAGAACGGGAGGAAAAGGCCGCTGGGACTGCCGTCGTGGTCGGATAAGATCGTGGGCGAGGTGATCCGCCTCCTGCTGGAGGCGTATTACGAGCCCCGGTTCTCCGGCTGTTCACACGGTTTCCGTCCCGGCCGGGGATGCCACACCGCGCTAAACGACGTGGCGAATACCTGGACCGGGACAACCTGGTTCATTGAAAGCGATATCTCCGACTGCTTCGGGTCGCTCGACCATGAGGTCATGCTCTCAGCGCTGGCGGAGAAAATCAGTGACAGCAGGTTCCTCCGGCTCATCAAACAGATGCTCCAAGCCGGGTACCTTGAGGACTGGGAATGGAATGCAACGCTCTCCGGGGTTCCCCAGGGCGGTGTCGTCTCACCAGTCTTGTCCAATATCTACCTGGACCGGATGGACAAATTCGCCGAGACAATCCTCATACCCGAATACACCCGAGGACAGGTCCGGGCGAAAAACCCCGGCTACCGCCGCACCGAGTCAGCGGTAAGGCGCGCCCGCAGGCGCGGGGACCGCGCCGCGGCGCGGGAACTGCTCCTGCGGCAGCGCAGCATGCCCAGCATGGATCCGCAAGACCCAGGCTACCGGCGGCTGCGCTACACCCGCTACGCCGACGACGCGCTCCTCGGGTTCACCGGACCGAAGGCCGAAGCCGAGGAGATCAGGACACGCCTCGCCGAGTTCCTGCGCGACGACCTCAAGCTGGAACTCAGCAGGGAAAAGACCCTGATCACGCACGCCCGCACCCAGGCGGCGAAATTCCTCGGCTACGAGATCACCGTGGCCCACGACGACCGCCAGGTAACCGGCGGCCGCCGCAGGCTCAACGGCACAGTCCAGCTCCGCGTGCCGAAAACGGTGATCAAGGCTAAATGCTCCCCCTGCCTGCGACGCGGCAAACCCGCGTCCCGCCCCGCGCTGAAAGACCGCGACGACCACGCGATCATCAGCACCTACGGGGCGGAGTACCGGGGCATCGTCCAGTACTACCTGCTGGCCGTCGATGCCTGGCGGCTCGACCGGCTGGAATGGGTCATGAAGACCTCCATGCTCAAGACGCTCGCCCACCGGCACCGCTCCACGGTGACCAAGATGACCCGCAAGTACAAGGCCGTCACCGTCACCCCTCACGGGCCGCGCCGGTGCTTCGAGGCACGCGTCGAAAGGCCCGGCAGGAAGCCGCTGGTCGCACGGTTCGGAGGCATCCCGCTCCGGCGGCAGAAGAAGGCGGTCATCACCGACCGCCCGCAAGGACCGGCCAGGCCCCGCCGCAAGGAGCTGGTAACCAGGCTCCTGGCGGGGCAGTGCGAATGGTGCGAGCAGCCCGGCCAGGTGGAAGCCCACCAGGTCAGAAAGCTCGCCGACCTCGCACGGACGGGCCAGCCGCAACCCGCGTGGGCACAGCTCATGGCCAGGAAACGGCGCAAGACCCTCATCGTCTGCGTCCCCTGCCACGCCGCCATCCACGCCGGGAACCCGGCCACGACACGCTTACGGTCACCAGAGAGCCGGATGCCCGGAAACGGGCACGTCCGGTTCGGCCCGGGGGCCGCCGGAAAAGGACCCGCCTAGCGGGCACCTCGTCGGCGGCCTACCGGAACAGGCCGGCTGCGGTAAGTCCTCAGCGGTACTCGGCGATACGCCGGCCGCCGTGAGGGTGCGCCACGCGACCCGCGCCAGCCAGGACGGGGCCGGGGAACCGCCGCAGGGCCTCGGCGCGGACCAGGGGGGAAGGGTCCTTCGCCGCGACGGCGGGCGCGTCCAGCAACCGCGACGGGAGCTGGCGGACGGCCAGCGCACGGACGTCGTCCGACGGGTCG
>JAICUO010001007.1 GCA_025935815.1 Streptosporangiaceae bacterium | reverse complement strand
TCGGCCAGCCGGGCACCTTCGGGCAGCGGCAGCATCCCGTCGGCGTGCAGTCGCAAGGCGGCGTCGGCCAGCGCCGGGGAATCCCGGCCGAACCGCTCCCAGGGCACCCGCGCGCCGGTCCCGCCGGGCGTTCCGGGGATGTCCGCGCCCCGGTTGACCGAGCGCTCGACGACCCGCCGCTGCAGCCACTCCAGGAACGGCGTGCTGGCGAACTCCGGGTCGAGCAGCCGGGAGCGCAGCTCGGCGAACCGCAGGGCCTGCCCGCGGATGTAGTCCGCCTCGGCCGCCGTCGGCGTGGTGAACCAGGCCAGCTCCTGATACGGCGCCAGGTGCCCGTCGCGCACCAGCGCGGGCGCGGAGACCTCCAGGTCAACCGAGCCGAACAGCTCCCGGTGGACCGCCGCCTGGTCCGCCGTCATCATGTGCGGCGGAGTCGCGGTCAGCCCGATCACCACCGGGTCGTCCAGCTCGGCGACGATCGCCGCCAGCAGCCGGCCCCAGATCTCCAGCAGATGGTGGCACTCATCGAGCACCAGCGTCCACGAGCCGGCCGTGAGCGCGGCGATCAGCTGCCGCCCGTTGGGATGCAGGGAGTCCAGGAGCCCGCTGGGGCCCGAGGTGGCCTGGGGACCGGCAGGCAGCGCAAGGGCGGGCGCGGGGTTGGCGGGCGGGGAATTGGCGGGCACTGCGTCGAAGGTGGCGACCGCCTGGTACGTCAGCACGGTCAGCTCGGTGGGCAGGTCCCGGCGCGCGGTCGCCCGGGCCTGCGGCGGGGGCTGGAAGGCGGAGTGCCACTGGCTGATCCACTGGGCCTGGATCGCCGTGTTGGGGCACAGCACGAGCGTGCGCCGCCCGGCGCGGCGCGCGGCCTCCAGCCCGATCATCGTCTTGCCGCCGCCCGGCGGGATCACCAGGTACGTTGACCGGGCCCCCCTCCCGGTGCCCCCGCCCTCCGGGTCCGTGCCCTCCTGGTCCGCGCCGAACGCGGCCAGCGCCCGCACCTGGTGCGGCCACAGCGGCACGGTCAGGCGCGCCCCGGCCAGCGCCCCGGCCGGTGCGCCGTCGTCAGCCCCCGGGACATGCTCGGCTTCCTGCGGTTGAGCGCGATTCGGCATCGCCTGATCTTATTGGGATCCCGCCGCCAGCCAGCCGGTGAACTTTAGGTTGCATTCTGGTGAATTCCGCGGGTGGATGCGGCCAGCCGGCGCGGATCGCACGTAATACAGGCGACGGCTCTGGGGCGAGGGCAGTGTTGCCGGGGAGGCACGGGCGGGTGAGCGGCACGGTGGTCCCGCGATGGGGACTGGACGCGGAGGGTGACCAGGCCGGAGCGGACTTCCGCCTCGGCGAGCGCACCGGCGCGTGGAGCGCGCGGCGATATTCCGGCAGCTTCGGGTGCGGCCTGACGCTGGACTTCCTGGCCCGCTACGTGATCGGGTACGCCGCCTCGCGCACCGGGGTGCGCATCTCGGGCGGGACCAGTGCGGGCCGGTAGCGGATCCACAGTCGAGCGCCTGGCGGAGGTGCTC
>JAICUO010000368.1 GCA_025935815.1 Streptosporangiaceae bacterium | reverse complement strand
GCTGCGCCTCGGTGCGCGCCCGGCCGTAGCTGAGCCCGGTCGGCCAGGCGGCGGTGGGCTGCCCGGACCACGCGACCACCTGCCGGGCGGGCCCGGGCGCCGGATGCCGGGACAGCGCCACCGCGCTGTAGGCACCCGCGCCGACGGCGGCGGCGAGCGTGCCCGCCAGCGCCGGGCGCAGCCAGCGGCGGTGCAGCCAGCGGCGGTGCGGCCAGCGGCGGTGCGGCGCGCGCGCCCTGGCCGGGGCGGGCCTGCCCGCCGCGTGATCATCTCCCGCCAAGATGGCCGTGATGACGCGGCGCTCAACCGCGCGGCTGGCCGGCGCGGGGACCTCGTCCCGGAGGCTGGCCAGGAGCTCTAGTTCATTCACGTGCAGATCTCCCTACAAGGTGGTAGCGGGGTTGAGGTCGGCCAGTTGCCTGCGCAGGCGCTGCCGGGCGCGGCTGATCCGGGACTGAACGGTGCCCATCGGCACTCCGGTCGCGGTGGCGATCTGGTCGTAGCTCAGCTCGGCCCAGACCAGGAGCAACAGCGCGTCGCGCTGGCTGGCGGGCAGCCGCGCCAGCGCGCCGGCCAGCCGGGACTTCGCCGAGCCGGCCGACACGGCCGCGTCCACCCGGTCGGTGAACGGCTCGGTCACCGGGTCAGTCCCGGTGCGGGCGAGCAGCCGCAGCTGGCTCGCCTCGCTGCGCCAGTGGCGGTGCACGAGCCGGGTCGCGATCCCGTACAGCCAGGGCAGGCAGTCGCGCCCGTCATCGGCGTAGCCCGCCCGCTGCCGGAACGCCACCAGGAACGTCTCGGCCACCACGTCCTCGGCGGCCACAGCTCCGATGCGCCGGGTGATGTACCGCTGGATCGCGGGCGCGTGCCGTCGCACGAGGATGGCGAAGCGCTCCGGATCGGTCATGGAGGCGCGGATGACAGCGGCGTCATCGTCGCCGTCACGGGCCTGCGTCAAGAACCGGGGCCCCGCTGGGGTGGCAGTTCGTTGATCATCAGCTCTCACGGGAGACCTTCCCTACGTGGATAGGACACCCGCTTATGCCAGCAACGCGCTGCCTTGTTCCCGGATCCTTTCCCTGACTCGCCCGCAGATCATGGCCGGCCGCGCGTGGCGAGGACCGTCAGGGGGCGGGGCCCACGTAGTGGTGCGGCCACCAGCCGATGAGGAAGGCGAGCAGGGCGGCCGAGGCGACCACGACCGGCCAGAACAGCCACTTGGGGAGCTTGGCGGCTAGGCCAATGAACAGGCCGAACGCGCTCCACACGAACCGCGGCTTGGTGCTCTGCCCGTTGGAGACGATGCACGCCACCAGCGTCAGCACGGTGAACAGGGTCACCGGCCAGGGCAGCCGGGCCGAGATCATCGCGACGACGCCAGCGACCGCCACGACGAACATGATGATCAGCACGACGTTGAAGAATGCGGACTTCTTGGTGACCAGCGGCAGCTGCCAGGTCAGCAGCTGGAAGGTGTGCACGCCCCAGTCGATGCTCTGGTGCCAGCCGTGCTGCTCGGTCGACAGCCAGAACATCGCGTTGTGATACCGGGTGCCTAGCCAGGCGAAGTAGGCGGCCACCCCGGCCAGGGACAGCGGCGCGGCCACCAGCGAGCGCCACTCGCGCCGCTGCCAGATCGCGACGATCGCGGCGATCCCGAGGACCCCGGTCAACACGATCAGCGTGGGCCGCTCCGCCGTGCCCAGCGCCCCCAGCAGCCCGGCCAGCACCCAGCGGCGGTCCAGCACGGCCAGCAGCGTGGCCGCGGCGATCGCGACCGCGAGCGGCTCGGAGTACAGCATCCCGAGCACCATCGCGCCGGGGACCAGGCAGAACAGCACGACCGCGCGGTCAGCGACCCACCGGTCGCAGACCCGGGCGGCCAGCAGCCACACCGTCACCGCGGCCGCCGCGCCGGAGGCGACGCTGGCCAGCAGCGCGCCACCGAGGAAGCTGCCGCCCGCGACCCAGTGCAGCAGCCAGATGAGCGCCGGGAACAGCGGGAAGAACGCCGGCAGGTACGGGTACGGCGCCGGCGGCACCGGTGCCTTGTACGTGACCAGCGGGTGGGCAAGGCCGCTGGGAAGCGTGATCAGCGTCTGCGGGTCATAGCCGTGCGGCACGGCCTTCGGCGGGAAGACCAGCCGGGCCGGGTAGCCGCCGCGCGCGATCGCCAGGTAATGCTCGGCATCCTTGAACAGGAAGTAGACAGTCCACGACTGACCGTGGCCGTAGATCGCGTCAGTGACCTTCCAGGTGACGGCGATCAGCGCCCAGGTGACGGCGAAGACGAGCAGTGGGAACATCCACGGCCGGGGCAGCCGGTCACTGAGCGCGCGCCGCGGACTGCCCCAGTCATCGTTGCCTGTCGCGCCGCCGGTCATCGCCGACGCGGGACCGGAGGATGCTTCCGTGGATGCCATAAAACGCGGTTACTTCCCATCCGGGACCAGCTCGTTCTAAGCGGGGTGTAGCGAACGTCGCGGGACTCTAGCAACCCGGCCCCACTATACCGGGGTGTCTCGCCGGGCGGCGGCATGGTTAACAGAACGTTAAGCATTGCCAACTTTAACGCCTGGAACAGGAACATCAGCTTACAGCCGCTTGTTTTCCCCTCTGCAAAGGGTCGTACTAGGCAGGGGCGGGGACGTGTACTCGCCGAGGCGGCGGGCAGGGGGCTGATGTCGACCCCCTGGGAGAGAAGGGATGCGTAGGCTTGGATGATGCTGGCTGACTCATACGGGCGGATCGCGACGGACATGCGGGTATCGCTGACCGATCGCTGTAACCTGCGGTGCGCCTACTGCATGCCGCCCGAAGGCCTGGAATGGCTGCCCAAGCCGGAGGTGCTGACCGGCGACGAGGTCACCCGGCTGGTTCGCATCGGGGTTGAGCTGCTTGGCATCCGCGAGGTCAGGTTCACCGGCGGTGAGCCGCTGCTGCGCCGCGACCTGGCCGCGATCGTGTCCCAGACCGCCGCGCTGGCGCCGCGCCCGGACATCTCGCTGACCACCAACGGCATCGGGCTGGCGCGCACCGCCGCCACGCTGCGCGAGGCGGGCCTGGACCGCGTCAACGTCTCGCTGGACACGCTGCGCCCGGAGGTCTTCCGCAAGCTGGCGCTGCGTGACCGGCTCCCCGACGTCCTGGACGGGCTGGAGGCCGCCGCGGCCGCCGGGCTGGGCCCAGTCAAGGTCAACACCGTGCTGATGCGCGGCATCAACGACGATGAGGCCGAGTCGTTGCTGGCTTACTGCCTGGAGCGCGGGTACGAGCTGCGGTTCATCGAGCAGATGCCGCTGGACGCCCAGCATGGCTGGAAGCGCGCTGAGATGGTGACCGCCGATGAGATCTACCAGCAGCTATCACAGGCCCACGACCTGTCTCCCGATGCCGAACGAATCCGGGGCGCCGCGCCCGCCGAAACCTTCCTCGTAGACGGCGGCCCAGGCCGGGTCGGGATCATCGCGTCAGTGACCAGGCCGTTTTGCGGGGCATGTGACCGGGTGCGGCTGACCGCCGACGGCCAGGTGCGCAATTGCCTGTTCGCCCGCGAGGAAAGCGACCTGCGCTCGCCGCTGCGCGGCGGCGCCACCGACGAGGAGATCGCCGAGCGCTGGCGCGTCGCCGTGGCCGGCAAGCTCCCCGGCCACGGCATCAATGACCCCTCGTTCCTGCAGCCCGACCGCCCGATGTCGGCGATCGGGGGTTAGCGCGTGACCTGTGCTACGCGCTGCTGATCCGCGGCCATGGCTGCCTGATGGCGGTCAGGTGGCCTGGGTGATCACCTCATGGGCCGCGCTGACCGCGCGGTCGAGGGCCGCCGGGTCGGCGCGCAGGCCAGCCAGGACCGCGTCCGCGTGTCGCAGTCCGGCCCGGTCGATCAGCCGCTTTTCGTTGGTGATCCACTCGCCGCGGGCCGCGAGCACCGCGTGCGCGGCGCAGGCGATGGCGCCCGCGATGGCGCCCGCGGTATCGGCCAGGTGGCCGCGCGCGGCGTGCCCGCGCCGCGCGTAATCCAAGGTCATCCGGGCCTCGGTGAGCCAGCGGGGCGGCGCGGCCGCGCGCAGCGCGTCCGGGTAGCCCGGGGAGGGCAGGTCACCGTGCAGCAGGACCCGGTCGGCGAGCTCGGCGACCACGATGTAAGTGGGGACGCCGACGAGGTGGAACAGCAGCCGCTCGATCCGGAACCGGCCCGCGCGCGCCTGGGCGAGGTGATACTCGACGTCGTCGAGGTCCCGGTAGTGCACGTCAACGCGGCGGTCATCGACGGTGAGCCAGGCGCCGCCGTTGAAGACGCCGCCGCCCCACCCGCCAACTGGGAAGACCTCGCCCGCCCAGCCGAGGCGTCGCAGGTCGCCGGGATCGAAGCGCCCCCGGTAGTAGACCGAGAAATCCCAGTCGCTATCGGCGCGGTGCGTCCCGGTCGCGCGCGACCCGCCCAGCGTGACCGCCCGCACCCCGGCCAGCCCGCTCAGCCGCCCGGCTACGTAGGGGGCGAACTCCTCGTCGCTGACCTTGGCCATAAGGCAGGCTAGCGCCGCCCCCGGCCCAGGCGGCAACTGGTTATCAGCCCGGCGGGGCGGGCGGCGGCCGGCCGTGGCCGCGGACGACCCGGCCCCGGGGGCTGATCGCACGCGTTCGAGGCCGTGGCTGGCTGCGTTTCCTGCGGGCCACATCAGGCAGGATAAGCCGCGAGGCGCGCGGAGCGCCACGGACTAAGGCGGCGGGCGACCGGCCCCGCCCCCGCGGGCAACGGAGGCAGGACGACAAGATGAGCACCCTGGAAGAGTGGATGACCACAGTGCGCGCGGAACTGGCGCTGGACGGAGACGGAGTGGCTGACCTTCGCGTCGTCCAGAAGGTGATCCTGGACCTGGCCCGGGACGCCGCACACGGCGTGGCCCGGCCCGCCGCGCCGCTCACGGCCTACCTCATCGGGGTCGCGGTCGGCCAGGGAGCGCCCCTCGGCGAGACGGCGGCCCGGATCGCGGAGCTGGCCCTTGCCCGCCAGGCGGACGAGCAGCCGCCTGAGGAGGGGACGTAACTAGTCCGTAAGAACTGTTTTGTCCGGAAGTCCTGCGGCTCATATCACGAATCGCTAACGTCCCTGTCCAGGGAGCGTCACGGCCGAAACGAAGCGTGGTATCGAGAGGACCGTGAGCAATGGGACTGTATGCCGGGCGCGGCAGGAGATACGGGTCCAGGCGATACGGCGCGCGACGGCGCCGTAGCGCCGGCCGCGAGCTCTTCTGGAGCATCCCGCTTCCCGCCGTCATCGCCGCCGGGGTGAGCGCGGCGGTCATCATCGCCGGCGGCGTCGGGGCCGGGCGGTGGCTGTCGGCCACCGTCGCGGCGGACGCGAACGCCGCCCCCAACCCCAACTGCACGCTCATCGTGCCGGCCAACCCGCTGACGGCGCAGGGGCTGGCCACGCCGTACCAGCTCACCGCGACGAACCCGGCCGACGGCCCGTGCAACGAGGCCAACGGCGGGCAGACGGCGTTCGTCCAGGGAGCGGTGTTCGACCCGGCGGCCGGCACGATCTCGATCTACAACCCGCTCGTCATCGACGCCGGGACCCAGCCCGCGCAGTCCCCGGTCGTGCCGGCGCTGCCGCAGGGCGCCGTCGTGGCGGTGTGGTTCGGCTATAACGGCGACACGCTGTCACTGGCCGGGGCGGACCAGGCCACCGTGGGGACAGGGGGCGCGGCCGCGAGCGGGTCGCCGTCCGCTGCCCCGTCATCGAGTGCCAGCGGCGCGACCGGCGCGCCGGGCGCCGGGCCTTCGGCTTCCGGGTCCGCGTCGGCGAGCGCTCCGGCATCACCTAATGGCACGGCATCACCCAGCGGCACGGCAACACCCAGCGGCACGGCATCACCTAGTGGTGCGGGGTCGCCTAGCGGCACGGCATCACCTGGCGGCGCGGGGTCGCCTAGCGGCACGGCAGCGCCGGCCGTAACCCCGGTCGCCTACGTCGTCTCCGGCCAGCCCGCCGCGAACGCGGCGAACGGGCCAGCGGCGAACGGCACCGCGGATCCCCTCCTGCAGCAAGCCAAGTGCGTCGCCGGGCAGAACATCGATGGGCAGTTCAGCGCGTTCGGGCAGGTCGGGGCGTGCAACGCGGTCGCCTTCTTCCGTGCCGCCAACTCCGCCGTCTTGTCGGGGCACCTCGCGGTGCCCAACCCGGGCACCGCGAAGGACGGGATGCCGTGCCTGACCACCCGCAGCTTCACCCTCATCGACCAGGACCAAAGCGACAACGTCACGTCCCAGTACCTCGTCAACGACGCGGGGCAGACCGCCCAGCTCACCGCCGCCAACCAGCAGGCGATGGCGGGCGCGACCACGCTCGTCAACGGCAGCGACAACGGGCTGCTCGACTTCTTCTTCAATCCCGCGCTCGGCTGCACCCCGTGGACGGCCCCGGACCTGGCCAACAACGGTGCCCGGGTGACCGCGCTGCCACTGGATGAGATCCAGGCCGCGTCCTGGGCCGGCCGGGTGCGCAATAGCGGGCCCGCCGCCCTCGTGCCGCTGAACGACCCGATGACCGTGGACAGCGACGGCAACGCGAGCCGGGCCAAGACAAACGCCTACCGCGCGATCATGGACATGCCCGCCGTCCCGGCCGGCCAGTCGCCGCGCGCCTACTGCGCCGACATGGAGAACATCCAGGCCAAGCGGCTGCAGCAGGACGTCAACCTGCTCATCGGCGCGCCGAGTCCCGCGACCGATACCGGGGACAACCTCTTCACGTTCCTGTCCGCCCGGCTGCAAGGGGCCTTCGACAACCTGAACTGCGGCTCGTTCGGGGTGCAGAACCAGGTGTCCACCACCGCCGACGGCAACGGCGTCGCGGTCGCGGCCTGCTTCACTCGCCAGGCGGCGCCGGTCACGCCCGGGCCGGGCAACCCGACCGCGGGCACGACCACCTGCCCAGCCACCACGGCCTCGGCGCCGGCCTCGCCAACGGCGTCGCCATCGCCGTCCGCCTCGCCAACAGCGTCGGCGTCCCCGTCCGCCTCGCCAACGGCCTCGGCCAGCGCGCCCGCGTCGGCGCCGGGAACCGGCCCGTCGTCGGCGTCCGCCGGGCCGACCGCAAGCTCCTCAGCTCCCGGCACGTCCCCCGTTCCCACGGGCTCGCCGATAGCGGTGGCGACCGCGACCATGCCGGGTGGTGGTAGCGGCGCTCCCTCGCCATCGAGTGCCCCCGCGGCCGGCGGTGCCCCGGCCGGCGGTGCCCCGGACAGCGGTGCCCCGGACAGCGGTGCCCCGGCCGGCGCCGGGTCGGCACCGGGGACGGTGCCGACGGCGCCGTCGGCGCTGGGATCCGGGGTGCCGGCGACGTTGCCCGCGCGGGGGCCCTCGCCGTCCACCGCGCCGACCGCTACCGGCATCGGGTGGCCGGGGACGGGGTCATCCGGGGGCGGCTGGCATGACAGCGGGCGGACCTACTCCGCTGCCTACTGGCCGGGACTCGGCCGGAACTGGGCACGGCCGCCCGCCCCGCGCGGCGTGTGGGTGCGCTCGGTGTTCCGCGGGTTCCTGAGCGGGGTGCTTACGGTGTTCTAACGCGGCACCGCGATGCCCGGCGGGGGCGGGCGGCAAGCAATAGAAATGTTTCGCGAGAAGATAGTGCCCGCTAGGCAACGATGCCTTACCGCGGACGCGGTGCCGCCAGGGAGGCCATACCCGGGCGGCGTTGCGGCCCCGAGCATCATCGTTGCCAGCGGGCACTGTGCTGACCTGCGAGAACTGTGCGGACCAGGAGACGCGGTCTCCGCGAGCACGGCG
>JAICUO010000690.1 GCA_025935815.1 Streptosporangiaceae bacterium | reverse complement strand
GTCCTGGCCACCCGGTCGGGCCTGGTGAAGAAGTCCCGCCTGGTCGACTACGACTCGGCGCGCTCCGGCGGGCTGATCGCGATCAACTTGCGCGATGACGACGAGGTGATCTCCGCCCGCCTGGTCGCCCCCGAGGAGGACCTGCTGCTGGTGAGCAAGAACGCGAAGGCGATCCGGTTCCGCGCGACCGACGAGCAGATGCGCCCGCTCAGCCGGGCGACGTCTGGCGTCATCGGCATGAGGTTCGTCGAAGACGATGAGCTCCTCGGCATGTACGTCGTCCGAGAGGGCGAAGACGTGCTGGTCGCGACCGTGGGCGGGTACGCTAAGCGGACGTCCGCCGAGGAGTACCCGCTGCATAACCGGGGTGGCATGGGCGTCTTCACCGCGAAGATCGTCGAGGACCGCGGTGGCCTGGTCGGGGCGCTGATGGTGCGTCCGGAGGATGAGGTCTTCGCGATCACCTCCGCGGGCGGCGTCATCAGGACCCGGGCCAGCGAGGTGAAGCAGTCGGGACGGCAGACAATGGGGGTGCGGCTGATGAACCTCGCACCTGGTGACAGCGTTGTCGCGCTGGCTCGTAACGCCGAATCCGCAGTTGAAGCGGATGAAGGCAACGATCCAGGGGAGAACATCGTCTGATAAGTAACGGGGGTTTCTGGGTTCCGCTGTGCTTCCCAGAAACTCACCATTCGTCGGATAGTCTCTGCTGAAGCTACAAAGGGGCACCAGTGGGTACCGAGGAGGACGGCGTGGACGAGGCGGGACGATCTTCGAAGCCGCCCCTGATGATGGCGTCGGCGATTGATGACACCGACGCCGACACCGACCGCGAGGCGACCACCGTCGCCGTTCCCGTTCCCGTTCCCGGCGCTAGCAATGGCAAGTCGTCGTCGCGGCCTGCGGGTTCGCCGGGCTCGGGACCTGCGGCGGCGGAGGCTGACCCACCTGGGGCTGCTGAGTCCGTTGATGGTGGTAAGCCCGTTGAGGGTGTTGATGATGGTGGTAAGCCCGTTGAGGGTGCTGAGGCTGCCGAGCCCGACGACGTAACGAGTGACGATGGAGCGGGCGTTGTGGATGATGCTGAGGCTGTGGACGACAGGGTGAGTGACAGCGACGTAACGGTCAGCGATGTCGAAAGTGTCAAGGCCACGGCGGCCGAGCCCGCCCTGGCCGATGACTCGGCCGAGACTTCCTACTCGTGGAGCTCTTCATCCTGGAGTTCTCCGTCGAGGAACTCGGCGTCGTCCTGGGACCCCGCTTCCACGGTTGCTGATTCTCCGGCTGCTTCTCCGGCCGCGCCCGGTGCCAGCCCGGCGGGCACCGGCCACGTGCCGTTCCCAGCCGACGAGGTTGGCAAGCCCAAGGCGGGCGCCGGCCCGGACAACGCCGCCGCCGATGACGCCGCGCCCGGTGCCACCCAGCCGCCCCGCTCGTTCTTCGAGCCCGCCAAGTCCCCGGGCAGCGATGCGACGGCCGCTGACCGCATTGGCGCGGCCGCCTCGGCGCTGAATAGCAAGCTCGACCTGAATGGCAAGCTGGACCGCGGCCGGCAGGTTTGGCAGTCGCTGACCGGGCCGAACAACTGGCTTTCCGGCAAGGGGACGGCGGAGTCCGCCGACCAGGAATCCTCCCCGGCCAGCCGGGCGCCCGCCAGCCCGTCACCCTTCACATCGACCCGGCACACCCCGACCACCAGCGCTCCCGCTCCCTCGATTCCCTCGGGGGGCAGTGGCTATCCCAGCTCGGGGTTCGGCAGCAGCTCATGGGACACGCCGACGTCACGCGTCGGGCAGTCCGGCTCCGCGAGCAACGCGGGCTATAGCGCGAGCGGCTACTCGGACTCATCGTCGCGGAGCGCGAGCTACGGCGGCCCGGCCGCCGACGCCACGCTGACCGCGGGCGCCGTCGGCGCCGCGGCCGGCGCTGCCGCGGGCCGGGCTGGCACCGCCCCCGGCGGGGCTGGCTACTCCAGCGGCGCGAGCCAGTCCGGCTACAGCCGCACCGGAACCGGGCCGTCAGCCACGTCGCCGCAGTCGGGAACGAATCGCAAGGGCAGCCGTCCCGCCGCGACCGTCAAGGGCAGCAAGCGCAAGGACCAGCGCCGCCAGGCGCAGCTCACGCTGGCCCGGGTCGAGCCGTGGTCGGTCATGAAGTTCAGCTTCGTGGTCTCGGTCGTGGCGTTCATCGTCTTGTTCGTGGCCGTCGCGCTGCTGTACATGGTGCTGTCGAGCCTCGGCGTCTTCGAATCGCTGCAGCACACGATCTCGAACCTCACCTCCGCCAAGAACCAGGCGGGCACCAACGTCTCGTCGTGGTTCTCAGCGTCCCGCGTGCTGGGCTACACCGGCATGCTCGGCGCGCTGAACATCGTCTTGATCACCGCGATGTCCACGATCGGGGCGGTCATCTACAACCTGATCGCGCACACCATCGGCGGGATCGAGGTGACCTTGCGCGAGACGGACTAGCGTCACATCGCCAGCCGCCCGCCCGCGGCGCGAGCGGTGCGCAGGATGCGATAGAGTATCGCAGTCTGCTCCGCTAGGGGGTATAGCTCAGTCGGTTAGAGCGCGTCGCTGATAACGACGAGGCCCGTGGTTCAAGTCCACGTACCCCCACCGTAACCAGGCTGACCAGCGGAAGTGCCATCCCCGCGCACTTGTTCTTACGGGGCTGTGGGGTTTGCCGGCTTGACCGGGAGGCCGGGCGCTGAGCGGTAGGCTGACCTGCATCAGGTATTTCTCGCGTTTTTGAGGTGGAGGGTCCGGCGCTGTGAAGAAGCTGTTCGTCCTTGCCCTGCTCGTGCTCGGTGGCTTCGCGGTCTGGCGTAAGGTCCAGGCGCAGCGCGCTGACTTGGACCTGTGGAGCGAGGCCACGTCCGCAGACGACCTTTAGGGGCACGTCGTGAGCGGCACCGTCGGCGTGTCGCTGGTCTGCTGGGACCTTGCCGGCATCGTTATCGACGGTTCTGTGGTGGAGCGGGCCTTCGCGGAGGCGATCGCCGCCCAGGGCATCGTCGCGGGGACGCAGAGCTTCACCCGCGCCATGGTCAAGTTCGACCGTGCGCGCGGGCGCCCGCCGACGGACGTCATCCGCGAGCTGTTCGATGACAACGACGCGCTGGCGACGGTGGCGGCGCTGGCCTTCGACCTGTCGTTCCGGGCGGCCGCCGACCGGTTCGGGGTGGCCGCGCCCCCGGCCCTGATCGACGCGACCGGCAAGCTTTCCGGAGCCGGCCTGCAGGTGTGCCTGCTGACCACCCTGACCAGGGAGGCATGCGGGGCGCTGCTGGACCGGATGCGGGGCCAGGGCCTCACGGCCCACGAGGTGGTGTGCGCCGACGACGCGCCGCGCGGGTTCCCATGGCCCGACCCCGTCCTCGCGGCGGCACGGCGGGCCGGCGTCAGTGACATCCGCGAGGTGGCCGTGGTCAGCGCCACCGAATGCGGCCTGGAATCCGGGCACCGGGCGGGCGCGGGGCTGGTCGTCGGCCTGGCCGGCGGGTCCCGGCGGGCCGCGAAGCTGCACGCGGCGGGGGCCACGCTCGTCATCGACAGCATCGACGCGTTCCCTGACCTGGTTGACCGCGTCGCCTGATCGGTAAACTCGGTTACGTGCCCGAACTGCCGGAAGTGGAGGCGCTGGCCGCCTTCTTGCGCGAGCGTGCCAGCGGGCACGTGATCGCCCGCGCCGAAGCGGCATCGTTCGCGGCGCTGAAGACGTTCGACCCGCCCCTGAGCCAGCTGCCGGGGCTGGTCATCGGCGACGTTGGCCGGCGCGGCAAGTTCCTCGACATCGCCTGCGGCGACCTGCACCTGGTCATTCACCTGGCCCGGGCCGGGTGGCTGCGCTGGCGCGCGGAGTTCCCGGCTAAGCCGGTGAAGCCCGGGAAGAGCCCGCTGGCGTTCCGGCTGGTGCTCGACGACGGGTCCGGGTTCGACCTGACCGAGGCGGGGACGCAGAAGCGGCTGGCCGTCTACCTGGTC
>JAICUO010000149.1 GCA_025935815.1 Streptosporangiaceae bacterium | reverse complement strand
TCCGTCCCCTCGGCCACGGCCGACGCGGATGCGGCGATGATGTCGCCGCTGTCAACATCGCCCGGGGCGGCCAGCGGGATCAGCAGGACCCGGCGCACGCCGTGCCCGGTTAGCCAGCGGAGCAGCGGGCGGTTGACCGCGGGTGAGCCACCGGCCACCACGTACCACTTGTCCCCTCCGACGGGCAGCGGGGGGAGGGTGCGCGGCGGTGGGCCGCTGCGGACCAGTCGTGCCGCGTACCATGTCCCGTTCCGGAGGCAGAGCTCATCCTCAGTCGGCTCAGCTGCCGCCGGCGGCTGGCCCAGCATCCGGGCCGCGACCGCGTCGAGCGCCTGCGCGTCCTCGCTGACGTGCGGGTCCCCATCCGGATCGAGGTCCACGAGGCCGCCCCGGAGCGTGGGCGCCTCCATGGCCAGCACCCGGCCGACTCCCCAGGCCGCGGCCTGCTCCGCGTCGGGAACGGCCAGGCCGGCCGGGTCCTGCGCGCCCCGGGTAACCACCCACAGTGGGGGCGGCGCGGAGGCCCGGGCCGCCGCGATCACCTGGGCGGCCTGCAGCACCAGGCCGGCACTGTATCCCAGGCCGGCACTGTATCCCAGGCCGGCACCGTGTCCCAGGCTGGCACTGTATCCAAGGCCGGCCCCGTGTCCCAGGCCGGCACCGTGTCCCGGGTCCGCCGCTTCGGTGCCCGCCGTCACCAGCGTCACGCCTTCGACGGGGTCCGGTCCGGCGATCGCGCCCGCTATGCGGTCGGCGCTGGCGGGCGCGATCGTCGCCTGTGCCCCGGCCCGGCGCAGCGCCTCGGCCAGCCCGGACGCGGTGGTCTGCGCCCCTTCGGCGGCGGGGCAGATCAGCCAGTGGCCGCCGCGCCGGGTCTCGCCCGCGCTGGAGTCTTCCAGTGGCCGCCAGTCGACCCGGTAGACGCGCTCGGACATCCGGTCGCGCACCGCTTCCGCAACGATCAGGCTGGCCGCGGAGGTGAAGCGAACGCCCTTGAGCTCGGCTAGCACCCGGCCGTCGGCGTCCAGCAGCCGTACGTTCCCGCCGCCGGCCCCGGTCGCGGTCGCATGCACGAACACCTCGGGGCCGGGCGTGGCGTACGCTCGCACTTCGTCGATGGCCGGGACCGCGGACAGCTCGGGGGCGGCCTGCGCGTCGCAGGAGGCGAGCAGGTCCAAAGCGGCGGCGAGCAGGGTTGCGGGCAGGACGGAGCTGCCCGCGCCGCTGGGTTCGTGTCGCACGACCGCCAGCCGCTCACGTCCCCGCGGGTCCTGCCGTACCTCGGTGCGGGCGGGTACGGGCACGTCGGGCACGATCGCGGCCGTAGAGCCGGATTCCGCCGTCACCGGTTCACTGGTCCGGGCGCGCAGGTCGGCCAGGTTCGCGTGGGGGACCCGTGGCGACCGTTCCGCGTCGGCGGCCGCCACTAGGCGCGCGGCGCCGACGCCAGCGTCCGCACCCGACATGAGCTGCAGCGACCATCCGGCGCCGGCCTTGCGGGCGACGAGCTGAGCGCCAGTTCCCGCGGCGAGGCGGGCCGCGTCGATGAGCGGGGCGGACATCTCGAACCCGCGCAGCCGCACCGGGCCCGCGGCCAGCAGGTCGGCCGCGGCGGCGAGGACGAGTTCCAGGGTCCGGGGGGCGCCGACCGGGGGCGCGGCCGGCCCGCTGGCGATGCCGACGGGGTAGTAGCGCCGGTCCAGGGCATCGGCCGGGGTGAGCGCCGCTCCCAGGCCGGGGTGGGCGCCCGTCTCCGTTTCGCCGCGGCCGCCTGCCGGGCTGTCTATCCAGTGCCGGCGATGCTGCCATGGATACGCTGGCAGCGAGACAACCCGCCCGCGCCCGGCGAGCAGCGCCTCCCAGCCCACCAGAGCACCAGCTACATGCAGTGCGGCGGCGGCCTGGACGAGGCCGCCGGTGCCCGGCGCGGCGACGGCGATGGCCGAGAGCGCCTCGGGTGCCTGCGCGGCCAGCAGGCTTGCGGCTGATCCCAGGCCGGCGTCGACTACAATTTCGATCCCCGCCGCCGCCAGCCGGGCGGCCAAGCCGTTCTCAGCCGGGGCTGGCCCGGAAACGGCGGGCGGCTGCCATGCGCTGGTATCCGCGCCGGTCCCGGGGAGCGAGGCCAGATACAGGTCGGTGGCCGGCCCGGCGGACAGGCGCACCCCGGGTGCGCCTGTCGCCGCGAGGAGCGCGTCGCGCGGGCTGAGCAAGCCCGCCGCGCACGCGGCCGCGATTTCACCGGCCCCCGATCCGGCCAGCGCGTCCGGGACGATGCCGTGGTCCCGCCACAGGGCGGTCAGCGCGATTTGCGCGGCGACCACGGCCGCCCGGTCTGCTCTGCCTTCGCGCAGGGCGGCGCGCACGGAGCGGCCGAGTTCGGCGTCCGCCTCCGCGTCCAGTGCGTCCAGGGCGGCGCGGAAGGCCGTTTCCTGCTCGTCGAGGGCGGCCCATGGCAGGTCCGCCAGCGATTCCCCGTAGGTGAGGGCAAGACGGGCCGGCTCACCAACCCGGGCGGTACCGCTGCGGATGCGGCCGTCGTCGGCACCGCCTTTGGCGTCAGCACCGCCTTTGGCGTCAGCACCACCTTGCCCGGACGCGGCGCGCAGTCGTTCGGCCAGCTCGGCCCGGCTGTCGCCGACCACGGCCAGCCGGTGCTCCAGGTGGGCCCGGCGTGCACCGGCGGTAAAGCAAGCGTCGGGCAGGGCGTCATCGGGCAGCGCGTCGAGATAGGCGGCCAGCCGCAGTCCGGCATCGTGGCGGGCTGCCTCGGAAGCGCCGGACACGGTGAGCACGAACGGACGCCTCCGGGCCATTGGCGGCGCCGGAGACGGGACGGCGGGCGGGCCGGTGAGAACGACATGGGCGTTGGTTCCCGTGAAGCCGAAGGCGCTGACCCCGGCTGCGCGGGGCTGGCCGTCCTCCGTGGCGGGCCAGGGCGCCGACTGCGCGGCGACCCTGACCGCGAGCTTGTCCCAGGCGACCTGGCCGGTGGGCGTCGCGAAGTGCAGGTGGGCCGGGATCTCGCCGTGCCCTATCGACAGCACCGTCTTGATCAGGCCCGCCACGCCCGCGGCCGCTTCCAGGTGCCCGATGTTCGTCTTAACGGAGCCGATGAGCAGCGGGTGCTCGCGCCGCCCGCCGCCCAGCGCCCGGTCGAGCGCGGCCAGTTCGACCGCATCGCCGAGGGTGGTCCCGGTGCCGTGTGCCTCCACGTAGCCGATCGCCGCGGCGGCGGTCCCGCCCTGGGCCATGGCGGTGCGGATGACTTGCTCCTGCGCTTGCGCGCTCGGGA
The DNA here is from genome assembly GCA_025935815.1 of Streptosporangiaceae bacterium. Lineage (GTDB taxonomy): Bacteria > Actinomycetota > Actinomycetes > Streptosporangiales > Streptosporangiaceae > Trebonia. Next base: position 10,613 of record JAICUO010000149.1, on the reverse strand, counting down.
CCGTCAGTCCGCCGCTCGCCCCGTTATGGTTCACGGCGCTGCCCTGGATCACCGCGTAGATGCGATCTCCGTCCGCACGGGCCCGGGAAAGCGTCTTGAGCACTACGGCGCCTGCTCCCTCCCCCCGGCCGTACCCATCCGCCTTGGCGTCGAATGCCTTGCACCGGCCGTCCGGCGCGAGGGCGCCCGCGGACGACATCGCCAGGTAGACGGTGGGCGAGATCATGGCGTTCACGCCGCCGGCCAGCGCTACGTCGCTCTCCCCCGCGCGCAGGCTCTGACAGGCGAGATGGACCGCGACCAGCGAGGAGGAGCAGGCCGTGTCGACCGCGATGCTCGGCCCGCGCACGCCTAGGTAGTACGACAGCCGCCCCGGAGCGCCGGAAAACGAGTTACCCGTCCCGTAGTAAAGATCGACCTGATCGGCACGCTCTGTGACCAGCTGTTGATAATCGGTCGTATTCATGCCGACGAACATGCCGGTCTGGCTGCCCCGTAGCCCGCCCGGGCTCAGGCCCGCATCATCTAGCGCCTCCCAGGCGACCTCCAGGAAGATTCGCTGCTGGGGATCCATGCTGCGTGCCTCGCGGGCCGACACCCGGAAGAACGCGTTATCGAACTGATCGATCCCGTCGATGAACGCGCCCCGGCGGGTGACCACGGTGCCGGGCCGGACCGGGCCGTCGGCCAGCAGTTTCCCGGCGTCCCACCTGCTCCCCGGCACGTCCCGGGTCGCGTCGACGCCCGCGTGCAGCAGCGTCCAGTATTCGCCCAGGCCGCTCGCGCCCGGGAACCGGCAGCTCATCCCGACGATGGCGATGGGCTCGGGTGAGCTGTCCACGGCGATCGGCTCGCCGGCCGGCCGCGGCGAGACCTCGCGCGGAGCGCCGGTTCCCCCGGCGGCCGACGGCGCGGCTGGCGGCTGCGCAGCTGGCGGCACAGGCGGAGGAGCCAGAGTCCGAGGAGGCACAGCCGCAGGAGGCACAGCCGGAGGCAGTGCCCTCCCCTGGGCGGCGGCCGCGCTCATCACGTGATCGGTCATCTGGTCAATGGTCGGATGCTCGATCCCGGAGCTCGGTGCGAGCTCCACCCCGAATTCAGCCTGGAGCCGCCCCATCAGCTGGACGATGGTGAAGGAGTCGAGCCCGAGCTCATAGAAGCCGCGAACCCGGGAGATGCGCGTCGCGGCGTTGTGCCCGAGGAGCTCGGTGACGATGGCGCTCACCCGGGTGGCGGCCTGGGCTCGCTCGAGCCTGCCGCCGGTGCCATTGGCCGCCTCCGCTGGGCCGCCGGCCAGTACCGGGGCAGCGTCGGCGGTTCCCGCAGCGGCGGCATCTGGTGCCGGGGCAGTACCCGCTTCCGGGGCCGGGGCCGCTGCTTCGCCGCCGTGGCCGGACGGGCCGGCCGGCACCGGCCGGGTGTCACCGTCGGCTTCGGCTACCAGGCGGCCGTCCGCGTCGAAGAGGCGCACCTCGGCCCGCAGCCCGGCCAGGGTGCCGCCCTGGGCGCCGCGCTGGACCCCCTCGATCCAGTAACTGTCGCCCGCCAGCCGCAGCGGTGGCAGGGCAACGTACCGGTGCCCCGGTCCGTGCACCGCCGCCCAGTTCACGCCGGCCCCAGCGGTGTACAGCTTGGCGAGCGCGGAGGCCAGCGTCGCCGCGCCGGGCCGGCCGCGGGCCAGCGACGAGACGACGAGGCCGCGCCGCTGCCGACGGGCCATCGCGGCTCGCAGTGGCCGGGCCAGCGTGGGATGGGGACCGATCTCAATGAAGACCACGTCCTGCTCGGTGAGCAGCCGGTCGGCCGCGGGCCAGAACAGCACCGGGTCCCGGACATTGCGGCCCCAGTAAGCGGCATCGGTGACCGGTGCGGTCGCCTCCGGGTCCACGCTCGACAGCAGCGTGAGCTTCGGGGTTTCCGGTCGCAGGCCGGCCAGCAGTTCCTCAAGTTCATCCCCGTAGCCGCGCATCACCGGACTGTGGAATGCGTAGTCGACGCCGAGGTCTATGCAACTGGCCCCGGCGCGCGTGAGCCTGCTGATCGCCCACTCCATCGGCGCCTCGGCTGCGGCGATCACCACCGAGCGCGGCCCGTTCACCGCCGCCACGCATACCTCGCCCGCGCGCGGCGCTCGCGCCGCGCGCACCTCTTCAGCGGGAAGCTCGACCGCGGTCATCCGCCCGGTACCGCTGGCCCGCTGCATGATCTGGCCGCGACGCACGATGAGCCGGATCGCGTCCTGCACCCCCAGGGCACCGGCGGCGCAGGCCGCCGCGACCTCTCCCATGCTGTGGCCGAGCACTGCGTCCGGGACCAGGCCCCACGACGCCCACAGCCGGGTCAGCGCCAGTTGCACCGCGAAGATGGCCGGCTGGGCGATCTCGGTTTCCGTCAGCCGGCTCGCCGGGGTGTGACCGGTCTCCGTCAGGATGGACCAGCCGCCGATATCGCGGACGATCTGCTCGCATTCGTCCAGTGACTCCCGCACGACCGGTTCGCAGCGGTACAGGTCCATTCCCATGCCGGGCCATTGCGAGCCCTGCCCGGAGAACACGTGGACGACGCGGGACGGCCGCCCGCCGAGCACATCATCGCTGGCGATGCCGGGACCGGCCTCGCCCCGCTGATGAGCGCTGAGCGCCTCCGCCAGCTCTGCCGCTGACTCCCCGGTCACCGCGAGCCGGTAGTCGTGATGAGTGCGCCGGGCCGAGGCGCTGTACAGCAGGTCGGCCAGGTCGGCGGCGTCGTTCCCCGGTAGCCGGTCGCGGTAGGCGCCGGCCTGTGCGGCGACCGCCTCCGGGGTCGGCCCGGACAGCACGAGCAGCCGCGCCCCCGGCCCGCCGGGGACCGCGTCGCCGGTCCCGCTCGCCCCTGGCGGGCGCGCGGGTCCCGGCTCGCCCGCGGGTGGGGAGGTGAGCACGACGTGCGCATTGCTCCCGGAGAGCCCGAACGCGTTCACCCCGATGACCCGCGGCCCGGAACCAGGCAGCGGAGTCGGCTCGGTCGGCACGCGCACCCCGGACTCCTCCCAGTCAACTGCCGGGGTCGGGCGGTTCAGGTTGATCTGGGGCGGCACGATCCCCTTCCGCGCGACGAGGACCCCCTTCAGCAGGCCGAGCACGCCGGCGGCCGAGTCGAGGTGGCCGAAGTTGGCCTTGTGCGAGCCGACCAGCAGCGGCCGCCCAGGCGCCCGGGCGGAGCCGATCACCGCGGCGAGCGAGCTGATTTCCAGCGGGTCTCCCAGCGGGGTGCCCGTGCCGTGCGCCTCGACGTAGTCGAGATCGGCCGGATCTACCTGCGCGGCGTCGAGCGCTGCCCGTAGCAGCATCTGCTGGGCCGCGGCGTTGGGCGCGGTGAGGCCTGCGCTGCGGCCGTCGTGATTGGCGGCACTGCCCCGGATGACCGCCCAGATGCGATCTCCGTTCGCCACCGCGTCGCCGTGCCGCTTGAGCACCACCACGCCGCAACCCTCACCTCGCACGACTCCGTCGGCGTGGGCGTCGAAGGGCCGGCACACCCCGCTGGGCGACAGGGCGTCGATCTTGCTCATGAAGACACTGAGCTCGGGTGCGAGCATGAGGTTCACGCCGCCGGCGAGGGCCGCGTCGCATTCACCGCCGCGCAGGGCCTGGCAGGCCAGGTGAACCGCCATCAACGAGGAGGAGCAGGCCGAATTGAGCATGACGCAGGGACCGTTCAGGCCAAAGGTGTAGGAGATGCGCCCGGCGCCGAAGCTGAACTCCTTGCCGCTGGCGTAGTAGGGGCTGATCCGCCCGATCCCGGCTGTTTTGGCGTGCAGCAAGGCATAGTCCATGCCCAGCACGCCGGCGAAGACCCCGGTCCGGCTGCCTTTCCAGGCGTCCCGCGGTGTTCCGCTGTCCTCCATGGCCGACCAGGCGGTCTCCAGCAGCAGGCGCTGCTGCGGGTCCAGTTCACACGCTTCCCGGGACGATATGCCGAAGAAGCTGGCGTCGAACCGGTCCACCTCGTCGAGGAAGCCGCCTCGCGGGCAGTAGGTCGTCCCGGGATGCCGCGGGTCGGGGTGGAAGAACCGCGGGCCCCAGCGATCCGCCGGGACGTCCCCGGTGACATCCAGGCCGTCGAGGAGTACCTGCCAGAGGCCGTCCAGATCCCGCACCCCGCCGGGGAAACGGCATCCGATCCCGGTGATGGCGATGTCGCGGGCCCGCGGAGGGTGGATTGTCCACGGTTCCTGCCCGCGAGCATGTGGGTCGTCCGACATGATTGGCCCTCCTGTGCTGACGCCGCCAGCAGATAAGTGCATCACTTGATGACTTCCTTGTTTGATGAATTATACTGAGGCTGAATTTCCGGGTCAACGCACGGTGTCGGCGCGCGGCGGCGGTGCCTCACTGCCGTCGCCGCCGCTGAACTGCTAGCGGAAGGAGAAGCGAGCGTGGGCCAGAACCTGAACCCCGACGTGCCGCGGCGGGCGGCGGCGGGCACCCTGGAGGCGCAGGCGGGGCAGCTTACGCTGTTCTGCCTGCCGCATGCCGGCGGCAACGCCGGGCGCTTCGCGGCCTGGTCATCCTGGCTCCCGGGATGGGCCCGCGTCGTCCCGGTCGACCTGCCCGGTCACGGCAGGCGGCTGCGAGAGCCCCGCCTCACCCAGTGGCAGCCGCTCGTGGCCGACATCACCGCGGCCATCAGCGAGCAGGCCGTCGGCGCCTATGCCGTATTCGGCCACAGTCTCGGGGCGCTTGTCGGCTACGAGGTCTGCCGGGCCATGGAAGACCGGGGCATGCCGGCCGCCCTGCTGGTCACGGCGGCCCGCAACGGGCCGTCGGCGCGAGCATCGCACGCGCCCATCCACAACCTGCCCGAAGACCAGTTCCTGAGCAGTATCGAACGGCTGGGCGGCACCCCGGCCAGCGTGCTTGGATATCCGGACCTGGTGCGGGTATTCCTGCCGGTCCTCCGGGCGGATATGCGGCTGGCCGAGATGTACCTGCGACCGCCCAGGCCGCCGCTGTCTTGCCCGATTGCCACGTTTGGCGGCCGCCGGGACAAGATGACCGACGAGGCCGGGCTGCTGGCCTGGGAGCATGAGACCATCGGTGGCTTTGAGTTCACCTACGTGGACGGCGGCCACTTCTTCCTGGAGGAGCCGGAGTTCACCAGGCGGCTCGCCGCCAGACTGGCTCGGCTCCCCGGCTGGGATTCCTGCCGCGGAAGATCAGGCGGACAATGATCTCGCGGCTAGAGACGTTCGACGAGATAGTGCTGGCAGACGTCCGCGACGCAGAAGACGACTTGCTCGGGCCGCAATGCGGCGATCGGTTCGCTGCGGATCAGGTAGCGCATCATGGCCAGCCCGAGCAACTGCGAGCCGACCAGCGAAGCACGCAACTGGCTCTGGCCATATCCCAGGGTGGTGGTCACTGGCTGCAGTACCTCGGCACCGAGGAAATCGCGGATCGCCGTGGCCGCGCCCTCGAACGTGGTGGCCGATCGCAGCAAGCCCACGAGCCCGGGCTGGACTTCAGGCCGTTCCCAGTAGCTGATGAAGGCCCGGGCGAGCCTCTCACCGGTGCGCTCGGGCGAGCCGTCCACCACCGAGGGGACGAGGTCGATGACCGAGAAGGCGTCCCGCATCGCGAGTGTGAACAGTGCTTCCTTGGATACGAAGAAGTGGTGGATCAGTGCGGCATCCACGCCGGAAGCGTGCGCGATGGCGCGCATCGTGGTGCCTTCGAATCCCCCCGCGCTGAAAAGCGAGCGCGAGGCGTCGAGGATGAGCTGGCGGCTGTTGGTAGGACCCGCACGGCGGCCGCTGCGCTTCTTCGGGGCGGGCATGACCTGACTCCTATCTTCCCGTCCACGGTTACTGCCGGGCCGTGCGATGGCCCCGGCCGCGTCCGGCGTCATTGCGCCGGAAGCCGCCATCCTACCCCAACCCAGCCAGGGGCCAGCCGGCCCGTCGAGCACGTCCATATCAGTAAGTGAGGCATCATGACCAGCGCACCTGTCGCCGCCGAGCGCGACTATCCGCAGATGATCGCCGAAATCAATCGCGTCGAGCCCGCACCGCGCCGGGTTCGCGCCACTCTCGCCGGCGAGCAGGTCTTCGATACGACCAGCGCGCGGTACGTATGGGAAGTGCCCTATTACCCGCAGTACTACATCCCGCTGGATGACATCGACGCGCGCTTGCTCGCCGACCAGGAGCAGGAGCAGCCCACCCGCCAGGGAACCGCTCGCCTGCACAGCCTGCGGGCGGGCGGTGCGGAGCGGCCCGGCGCTGTCCGCGTCTTCGGCCAGGACGCGATCGCCGGAGTGTCCGGCACGGCTCGCTTTGACTGGGCCGCGCTCGACGCGTGGTATGAGGAGGACGAGCAGGTCTTCGTCCACCCCCGCAATCCCTATGCCCGCGTCGACGCGCTCCGCTCTCACCGGCATGTCCGCGCCTCCCTGAAAGGGATCACCCTCGCCGATACCATGGCACCCGTGCTGGTCTTCGAGACAGGCCTGCCCACGCGCTACTACTTCGATCGCACGGACGTCGCCTTCCAGCATCTCGTGCCCAGCAGCACCCGGACCGCGTGCCCGTACAAGGGCGCGACGAGCGAGTACTGGTCGGTGCGCGTCTCTGGCCAGGTGCAAGACGGCCATCAGGACCTCGCCTGGGCGTACGACTACCCAACCCGCCAGCTCATGCCCATCGCCGGGCTAGTCGCCTTCTACACGGAGAAGGTTGATATCGACGTGGACGGCCGACGGCTGCCGCGCCCGCAAACTCACTTCTTTGCCCAGTAGCGGCAATCGCGCCGAGGAAGGAACCCAGATCGCACCGGCAGGTAACCGGTTAATTCTACGGGCGACGCCGCCGAAGAAACTGTGGTAAATCTCGTCCCGCTCAGTGCGGGTCCGCTCATCGGGACGCCAATCCGCGAGCGACACCAATCCCGGCCACACCAGTTCCCAGTCGCCGAACCAGCCGCGGATCTCCTCTTCCGCTCGCCAGCGGGCGCTGCCGAACCCTGAGGTGACGATCTTTTCGTTCTCCACCGTCACCGCCTGCAACTCGGGAGCCTCGGCGCCCGGCATGCGGAAGCTCGAGATCGCCAGGTAGCTGCCAGCCGGCATCGCATCGCGGAAACTGGCCGCAATCGATGCCGGATCATCGTGATCATCAATATGATGCAGGACCGCGAGCATCAGCAGCCCCACGGGCTTGTCGAAGTCGATCAGCGACCGCACGGTGGGGTCGGTCAGGATCCTAGCCGGATCGCGGATATCGGCGTTGATGACTTCCACCCTCGTCGCGTCGCTAAGCAGCGCCATGCTGTGGGTGTAGACCATGGTGTCGTTGTCCACGTACACGACATGGGCCTCGGGGTTGATCTCGTGCGCGACCTCGCTGACGTTGCCCTGGGTGGGCAGCCCGGAACCGATGTCGAGGAATTGGCTGATGCCCGCCTCGGCGGCCAGGAAGCGCACCACCCGGCGCAGGAACGCCCGGCCGGCCTGAGCGCCAAGCGGCGCCTTGGGAGCGCACTCAAGGATCGTGTTCGCGAACGCCCTGTCGGCGGTGAAATTGTCCTTGCCGCCGAGAAAGTAGTCGTACACGCGGGCACCATTCGGCCTGGTGATGTCAATATCCGCAATGCCGCTGCTGCTGCCTTGCCGACTGTCCTCAGGCACCGAAGGCCCCCATGTCTTGGCTGCGTTTACCTGTAGGCAACAGTAGCGTGCGCACGCATAAAGATTAAGTCAAATCGCGCTGCCCGCGGGCGCCGGCGGGCATGCATACCTCCATCGACGACGATTGTCGATCATCCGCTAGGTCCCTGAACGTGCCCTCGAAGATCATTTACTCGGGGAATCATGTGAGTCAAGGTTCCCGGCAATACCGGCTGTTCGTTGGCAAAGGGGACGTTTCGTGAACAAGCCAGCTGGAGTCCCGGAGCAGTTCGACGCGGTCGTGGTGGGCGCGGGTTTCTCGGGCTTGTACATGCTCTACCGGCTGCGCGGGCTCGGGCTCTCGGTGAAGGTCTTCGACTCGGCCGACGACGTGGGCGGGACGTGGTACTGGAACCGTTACCCAGGAGCCCGCTGCGACGTCCCGACCACGGACTACACCTACAGCTTCGACCCGGAGCTGGAGAAGGAATGGACGTGGTCCGAGAAGTACGCCACGCAGCCGGAGATCCTGGACTACCTCCGGTTCGTGGCCGACCGCTACGGCCTGCGCGCGGACATCGAGTTCTCCACCTCCGTCACCTCCGCTCACTGGGACGAGCAGGATAAGCGCTGGAGCATCGCGACCGATCGCGGGACGCGGCTGCGGTGCCGGTACTACATCATGGCCAGCGGCTGCCTTTCGATGCCCAAGTCGCTCGATATCAAGGGCACCGAGCGGTTCGCGGGCAAGGTGTACTTCACCAGCCAGTGGCCCCGCGAGGGCGTTGACCTCACCGGCCAGCGGGTCGCGGTCATCGGCACCGGCTCCTCGGGCATCCAGTCGATCCCGCTGATCGCCCGCCAGGCCAGCCAGCTCACGGTCTTCCAGCGGACCCCGAACTTCTCCGTCCCCGCGCATAACGGACGCGCCCCGGCCGACCGGCTGGCGCGGCTGGCGCAGGACCGCGAGGAATACCGGGATGCCGCCCGGTGGTCCCTGGGAGGAATGCCGGTCGAGCCGACCGGCATCCTCGGCGTGACCGCCAGCGAGACGGTCGCCCGGGAGCGGTTCGAGGATGCCTGGAAGCAGGGCCAGCTGTTCGCCATCCTCGGCGTCTTCGCCGACCAGGCGGTGAACCCGGCGTCCAACAAGATCGTGGCCGACCTGATCCGGGAGAAGATCCGCTCGGTCGTGCACGACCCGCGTACGGCCGACGCGCTGTGCCCGAAGGACCACTACTTCGGCACCAAACGGCCGTGCCTCGACACCGGCTACTTCGAGACCTACAACCTGCCGCACGTCCGGCTCGTCGACCTGCGCACGCAGCCGATCACCAGCATCACCGAGGATGGCATCGACACGGCCGACGAGTCGTTCGCCCTTGACGCGATCGTGTACGCCACCGGCTTCGACGCCATGACCGGCGCCCTGGCGGCCGTGAACGCCATCGGCCGGGACGGCCTGTCCCTGACGGAGAAGTGGGCCGCCGGCCCGTCCACGTACCTGGGGATCATGACCGCCGGATTCCCCAACTTCTTCATGATCACCGGCCCGGGCAGCCCGTCGGTCCTGTCGAACATGGCCGTCTCGATTGAGCAGCACGTGGACTGGGTCGCTGACTGCCTCAAGGACATGGGCGCCGAAGGCTTCGAGACGATCGAGCCGACCCCGCTCGCCGAAGCCGGATGGGACCAGCACGTCCGGGATTGCGCCGCCATCACCCTGCACCCCACCGCCAACTCCTGGTACATGGGCGCCAACGTCCCCGGCAAGCCGCGCGTGTTCCTTCCCTACATCGGCGGGGTGGGCGTGTACCGGCAGGCCTGCGACGACGTGATCGCGCAGGACTACCTCGGGTTCCGGCGGGCCGGCCCCGGCGGGGAACGGTGCCGGGACGGGGTGATCCGCCGGATGCAGCCCGATGTCTCCTTGGTCCTGCAACTGATGGCCGGGATGGGCCTGCCGCCCATGGAAACCCTGTCGGCCGGCGAGGCGCGGGCCCTGATGGCGGCCGTCGCGGAAACCCTCCCGCCAAGCCCGGAGGTGGGCGAGGTCACGGACGGGATGATGCCCGGCCCGGCCGGGGACCTGCCCTACCGGCTCTACCGCCCCGCGTCGGCGGGGCGGGGCATCCCGCACCCGGTGGTGGTGTACTTCCACGGCGGCGGCTGGGTGCTCGGCAACCTGGACTCCGACGACCCGCTGTGCCGGGACCTCTGCGCCCGGTCGGACGCGGTGATCGTGTCGGTGAACTACAGGCACGCCCCCGAGGCCCGCTTCCCCGCCGCCGCGCAGGACGCCTTCGCGGCCCTGCGGTGGACGGCCGCCCACGCCGGCGAGCTCGGCGGCATCCCCGGCCAGGTCGCCGTCGCGGGCTGGAGCGCCGGCGCCAACATCGCGGCGGTCGCCTGCCAGCTGGCCCGTGACGCCGGCGGGCCGCGCGTTGCCGGACAACTGCTCATCTGCCCGGTCACGGACTCGGACATGACCCGGTCGTCCTACGACGAGAACGGCGACGGGTACGTCCTCACCACCCCGCTGATGCGGTGGTTCTGGGACTACTACGCCGACCCGGCCGACCGCGGCGACCCGCGCGCCGCGCCGCTGCGCGGCAACCTGGACGGGCTGCCCCCGGCCTGCGTCCTCACCGCGGACTTCGACCCGCTCCGCGATGACGGCCTCGCCTACGCGGACGCCCTGGCGGCCGCGGGGAATGAGGTTCGCCGCGTCCGCGCCCGCGGGCACACCCACACGTCGGTGACGATGGTCGGCGTGGTCATCTCCGGGGCTCCGGTACGCGCCGAGATCGCCGGGGCACTGAAGGACTTCTTCCCGGCACCGGACCAGCCCGGTGACCAGTCGCACTGAAGTCAATATCGATCCGTGATCGCGGGTGCCTCGCGTCACTCCTGCGTCAAGAATCGGGGAAGGCAGGGGCCACCATGACGCGCAGCGCCTCCGGGGAGAG
>JAICUO010000381.1 GCA_025935815.1 Streptosporangiaceae bacterium | reverse complement strand
GACGAGCCAGAGACAGTCGTCGTCCAGCACGTGCCCACCCCCCGCGCGAGCGAGCAGGTCATCGACGAGTACTACGAGCAGTAGCCCCGGGCGCCCCGGGCGCTAACCGGCGCCGCGCCCCGTTCGCGAATCGGGCGCGGTGCCGACCTTGATGGCCAGGACCGTCACGTCGTCGCGAAGCTCGCCCCGCGAGAACTCCGCGACCAGGTCGGTGACGGCGCGAACGGCCTCGACGGCCGAGCGGCCCGCGACCCCGGCCAGCTCGTCGGCGAGCCGGTCCTCCAGGAACCCCCGGCGGGCGCTGCGGGCCTCGGTCACCCCGTCGGTGTAGAAGAACAGCAGGTCTCCCTCGCTCAGCTCCAGCGCCGCCTGGCTGGGCTGCGCGCCAGGGAACAGGCCGAGCGGCAGCCCGTCCCCCTCGAGGATCTCCACCCGCCCGTCCACCCGCACCACTGCCGGGCCGGGATGCCCGGCGCCGCCCAGGCACACGTGCAGCTTGCGCCCCTTCCACGTCAGGTAGGCCAGCTTGGCGGTCACGAACCGCTCGTCGTAGTCCCCGGCCAGCAGGACGTCGCTCGCGGTGGCCAGCACCCTGGCCGGGTCCCCGTCCCCGGAGTGCGCGAGGGCGCGGATGGCGTGCCGGGCGGCGGCGGTCATCGCCGCCGCCTCCTGGCCCTTACCGCAGACGTCGCCCACCGCGACCGCCCATCCCTCGCCCTGCCGGAAGACGTCGTAGAAGTCCCCGCTGATCTCCGGCCAGTTCGTGGCCGGCATGTAGGCGGGCGCGAACTCCAGCCCCGGCACCTCCGGAAGCCGCGCGGGCAGCAGGCTGGCCTGCAGCGCCTCGGCCACCTCCGACCGGCGCCGGAACATCCGGTCCACGCGCATCGCGATGCCCAGGTGCTCGCCGAGCACCTCGGCCAGGCCGAGGTCGGCGAGGTCGAAGGGGTCCTCACCCGCCAGCCGCAGCAGCGTCAGCGTGCCGTAGCTGGTGACGCCGTCGGAGATCGGGACGCACATCAGCGACGTGGCCCCCATCGTCAGCAGCAGGGGAGCGCCGTCCGCGGCCGCCCCGAACGCCCCGGCGTCGGCGTGCGCCGCCAGCACTGACTTGCGGGTCGCGTGGACCTGCCAGCAAACGGAGTCAGGGGCGGGCTCGGTGGTGCGCACGCTGCGGGCCTGCCCGTCGGCGTTCCCTCCGCGCGGGCCCACCGCGAACTGCCGGCGCAGCTGCCCGCCGCGGTCCACGTCCACCACGACCCAGGTGGCGATCTCGCCCGCCAGCAGCCGGGCGCACCGCTGCAGCGTCACCGCCTCGCTGAACGTGCTGTTGTCCAGCAGCAGCCTGGTCACCGAGGTGACCATGTCCATCCGCTGCACCATCGCGTGGATGGCCGCCTCCGGGACGCCGGCCGGCGTCGCCGCCGCCGGCTGCTGCTTCTTCCGCTCCGGCGCCGGCCGCGCCTCATCCTCGAGCAAGGTCACGATGACCAGCGACGCCTCCCCGGCCACGGCGACCATGTCGGCGCTCAGCGTGACGTCCAGCGGCCCGCCGGGGCCGAGCATCCGGCAGCGGGACTGCCGCGCCTTCCCGGTCCTGGCCACCGCGGCGAGCTGCGTCGCCGTTGCCGCCCGTGAGGGCAGGTCAACGAAGACAGCCAGCGACTTGCCGGTGGCGTACCCGGTGGGCGCGCCCAGCAACTGGGCGGCGCGGGCGTTCGCGCGCCGGATCGTGCCGTCCAGCTCAAGGAGCAGCAGCGGCACCGGGGCCTGCTGGAAGACCGCTTGGAGCAGCCGCCGCTCGACCCGGACTACGTCCTGGACGCCGCCGGCCGCGGCGTCCGGATCCTCCACCGCGGCCTCCGCGGCGGCGGCGAGGGCGTCAATAGCGCCGTCCAGTTCGGTCAGCAGCGCGTCGAGCAGCGCGGGGGCATCCGAGCCGGGGATCGCGGCCGCTTGCCGCAGGGCATCCCGCCGCCGCGCCAAGTCACTCAGCGGCTCACTCGGCAATCCACCCGGCATGATCACTTCCCTGCGCGCGTATTAGGTCTGGCCTCTTGCACGCTGCCGCCGTGCTGGCGGCGGCAGCGTGCCTAGCACAATACTGCTATCTCGGGCAGGGATGACCCACCTCTGCATCACGTTTATCCGCGCGGGCCTGGGTAGCCAAAGGGGGTCCGAAAGGCTACGACAGCCAGGAAGTTGGAGGCCGTCATGGGTCTGATCCTACTCGTGCTCCTGCTCGCCCTCCTGTTCGGCGGGCTGGGCTTCGCCCTGCACGCGCTGTGGTGGGTGGCGATCATCATCCTCGTGGTGTGGCTCGTGGGGTTCGCTGCCCGCGCCGGCGAGGGCCGGCGTTGGTACCGCTGGTAACCGCCGCTGACGACCGCCCGGGTCCTTGCCGCCGTAGGTGGCGATGACCCGGGCGGCTACGTCTGTGACCTTCACGTGCCGCTGCTGCGACTCCCGGCGCATGAAGCGCAGCGCCTCATCGGCGGTGCAGCCCAGCGCGTGCATCAAGATCCCCTTGGCCTGGTCGGTCACGGCCCGGGCGGCCACCGAGTCGCGCAGTTGCGTGGCGGTCCGCTGGGCCTCGCCGTAGGCCATCGTGCTGGCCAGCGCCGCGTGGCCAAAGCCGGCCACCATCTCCGCCACGGGTACCGAGTCCGCGTCCAGCACTCCCGGCCGCACCCCGAACAGCGCCAGCACCAGGGTCATCGGGGGGAACTGCCGCGCGAGGTGGACGGAGCTGCGCACTCCGCGGCTGAGCGCCTGCGCCGTCCACGCCGGCCAACGGTCCTCGGTCAGGGTGTCGTGGCAGTACACCGGCGACCCGGTCAGCGCCGCCTCCGTCAGTGGTCCGCCGTCGGCCGTGAATCCCACGTCAGCCAGCTCCGCCAGGTCCGGGTGAGTGGCCGCGATGGCGACCAGTTCTCCGTCGCGCCACATGACGGCATGGGCGGCCGAGCAACCGGGAACCTGCCGGACCGCCAGCTCGGCCAGCTTGCTCAGTGACCTCGCCTCGCCGATGTTCGCCAGGCTCAGCAGCTGGGCGGCCTCCTGGCCCAGTTGCGCGGCCTCCCGGCCAAGGTCCTCGACGGACACGACGGCACCACCAGTCACCTCTTAGTAATGGACACCGGGCAGCCGCCGCCCACGGGGACCAGCGACCGGCCGTCCGCGTTGGGCGGGGCGCCCGAGTTTACCGGCTGGGATGCGTGGCTGGCCACCGCCCGCCCGGGGCACGGGCGCGGTCCCGGGGTGGCCAAGACGGCCAGCAGCATCCCGGACATCACGATCACGGTGAGGGCCAGGACGCCCACGATCCCGGGCTGGCCGAGGAAGCTCCGCAGGCGCCTGCCCCGCTGGGGGAACCGCTCCATGCCGCACGGCCGCTCCCCCTCGGTCAGCCGGGTGAATATCCGCAGCATCCCCGCCAGCCGGGGCGCGCTGGCCGTCAGTTCGGCCTCGATCGCATTGAGTCGCCGTTGTTCCTGCCAGACGGTCATCACGCCTGCGCCCCTTTCCCGGGCTCAGCCTGCCCCCCGTCAGGAGTCATGACGGGCTGCCCTCCCCCGCTGGCTTTTCCTGCCGCTACCCGGGCGCCCGGCCAGCAAACGGCTGGTTTAGCTAGGGCAGCATGGGTAGCCGGGAGCGGCGCGGGACTTGTGCCCGCGGGCCACAGGCCGTAATAATGTCTGCCGGCGATGCGAGTACCTCGGAGCACCGCCGACCCGCTGGTGGTCCGGAGACGCGGCCGCGAATCACGCCTTGAGAGGGTGGTGAATGCCGCGTGCCCGAGGACCGCTTTCCCGCGCTGTGGTCCGGTCAGGTCGCCGTGGTCAGGATGCCGGCCGAAATCGATGCCACCATCGCCGATGAGATGCGCGAAGCCCTGCTGTCAGTGCTCAACCTGGGCGCCCGGGCGGTGGTGATCGACATGTCCCGGACCTCGTTTTGCGACTCGGCGGGCGTCAGCGCGCTGATCCGGGCGCAGCGCCGGGCCACCGCGAGCGAGGCCCGGCTGTGCATCGCCGCCCATTCCGCCGCCGTGCTGCGGCTGTTCTCCCTCATCGGGATCACCGCGGCGATCGACGTCTACCCCGATGTCTCCACCGCGCTGGCCTCCGTGCCCCCGGGCGGCGTGGCAAGTCAACGACCCGCCCTCGTCACCCGGCGATGGCCAGGCCCGCGCGGTCGAGGGTGACGGCGGAGTAACGGCCGGCGCGTGACGGCGGGGCGACGGCCGGACCGCCCGCGGCCTGCGGGGGCCCGCGGGCGGGCGGCTCACCGGTTGCCCCCTTCGGGGGAGGCGGCGTCCCCCGGGACGTCAGTTGTGCTCGAAGGCGCGCGGCGGCCCGGGCGGCTCGCCGCTCACGCCGGCCACGATGGTCGCCGCGATGTCGCGCAGCTTGACGTTCTGGTTCTGCGAGGCCGTCCGCAAGATGGCCAGGGCCTCATCCTGGGTGCACCGCCGGATCGCCATGATGACGCCGATGGCCTGGTCGATCAGCGCTCGCGACTCGATCGACGAGCTGAGCTGGGCGTTGACGGCCATCACGGCCGCCATGCGCTCGCCGAACTGGTGCAGGAACTGCTCGACGCTCTGCGTGCAGGCCAGCGCGTCCTGCAGTCCCTGAAGGTTGTCGGTTCCCTCCTGCTGCGGCATGCCACCGCCTCCTTTCCTGCGCCTTGCCCCGGGCTCCCCTGCCCGGTCAGGCCCCGGTCCGGCCCTGTCCTCCTGGTGATCCGCGACCCGCGGATAGTTGCTCACAGGCCGGCTGCCCGGCCAGGGCGAGACCACCCGGGAAGCGAAAGGCCCGGGGCGCCAGCGTCCCGGGCCTTCGGCGGCTAGCGGTTACCTGCGCGCCCAGCGCCGCCCGCGGTACCGCCCGTGAGAGCGGCCGCGGTACCGGCTGCGCATGGCGCCGTGGTTGGTCAGCACCGCGATCAGCAGCGCCGCCACGATGAGCGCGACGATGAATGTGATGACCACGTGCCCGGGGCCCAGCAGCGCCGCGGTGACGATCCCGCCCACCAGCGCGCCCACGATCCCGAACAGTATGGTCCGCACGACCCCGACCCGGTTGCGGCCCGGCACCAGCAGGTGCGCGAGACCGCCGACCACCAGGCCGATGAGAAGCCACGTGAGAATGGCCGCGAGCGTAATCGTCATGGCTGTCCCGTTTCCCTTCGTCCCGGGGCTACGGGAGGGTGCTCCGCTGGTCTCCCCGGGAGATCACTGCGGGGACTCGGCTACCCGGCCAAACCTGAACTATTCACCGCCTGAACCATTCACCGGCTGAACTACTCACGGACCGGGCTATTCTTCGCGGCCCGGGCTATTCGCGGCGCAGCACGCGATCAAGGGCCCGCGCCACCTCATCGGCCAGCGCGGAATCCGGGGCGGGCGCGGGGGCATCGGGAACGGCGTCCCTGGTCATCCGGCAGTCCAGGCACTCCACCTGGTCCAGCCTGCGGATCAGGTGCCTGCTGCCGCACCGGCCGCAGGCCGTCAGGGCGTCCGCCCACCCGGCCTGCCGCTGGCAGGCCGGGCAGACCAGCACGAGGTGCTCGGCGACCACGCCCCGCCGCCACGGGCTCGGCCCGCGCTCGGGGTCGGACTGCCGGGTACCACAGCGATAGCAGGGCATGGGTCAACCTGGCATTACGCGAGGGCGGCGAGCGCCTTCTGGTAGTCGGCGATGTCCCGCGCCTGCGGAATCGGGTTGACCACCTTCCAGCGCACGATGCCTTCCTTGTCGATGACGAAAGTGCCGCGGGTGGACACGCCCCTGGCCTCGTCGAGCACCCCGTAGGCCTGGGCGACCGCGCCGTGCGGCCAGAAGTCGGCCAGCAGCCCGAACTGGAAGTGCTCCGCGTCGGCCCACGCCCGGTGGGTGAACATCGAGTCCACCGACACCGTGAGCAGTTCCACGTCGTCGCGGTTGACCTCGGGGAATTCCTCCCGCAGGGCGCATAGCTCGCCACTGCACACGGGGCTGAAGGCAAGCGGGTAGAACACCAGCACCACGTTCTTGGCGCCGCGGAAGCTGGATAGCTTCACCGGCGTCCCGTGCTGGTCGGGAAGCTCGAAGTCCGGGGCCGCGTCCCCGATCTCAACTGCCATGCCAGGTGGTTCCTTTCGGTCTGCTCGGGCGGGCCGAAATCCGGCCTGCACCGATAAGTCTGCACCACGGCACGAAGTCCGGGCGCGACGGCACCACGCGGGCCGTGAGGGACAGGGACGGGCCGAGGCCGCCCGGGGCAGCGCGGGCGCCCCGCGGGATACTCCGTCCCGCGACGGGGGACTAGCGTTTCGCCTTGGGCGCCACCAGGCGTGATCCTGACCAGTCCCGTCCAGCGCTCACGCTGGACGTCTGGGACAGCCCCGCAGTCGGGGCCGCCTCGCCGATATCGCTCGGCTCAACGTGACCCGGCCGGCCTGCCTTGGGGGTGAGCAGCCATATATAGCCGCCGTCGGCGAGTGGCGTGAGCGCGTCAACCAGCGTGTCAACCAGGTCGCCGTCATCCTCCCGCCACCACATGAGCACCACGTCGACGACGTCGTCGTAGTCCTCGTCCACGAGCTCTACGTCGTCGATCTCCGTGATCGCGTCACGCAGCTCCTCGTCGCAGTCGCTGTCGTAGCCGATCTCCTGCACCACCTGGCCCGGCTTTATCCCGAGCCGCTCGGCCTGGCCGCGTTCATCGTGCGCCTGGCGCGCGGTCGCGCTCACTGACGTTCCTCCTGAATCCTTCCCCGCGTCCCCCCGCCGCCCTCGAGCGCCAGTGGCCGCGTCAGTACTTCTTGTTGGGACAGTTCACACTGGGTCGGCCCTGCGCGCAAGTGGCAATCTGGCGCTCGGCGAAAACCGGCACCATATGTTGACCTTCCCGCCCCACGATGCCGCTACTCACAGTAGCCGGTACTGGCGCTTGATGGCACCTGCCCGGGGCAGCACACCGCCGCACCAGTTACCGTTTAGAAGAGAAGAAATTCCGGGCGGATCGTACGACGATTGGTCTGGACAACATGTGCGTGTCGACAACATAGGAGCTCCGCGGCCACCAGCCGCGCCTAACTGCGGAATGCGAGGCTACCCCGTGGCTTCCGGACGTCAGCGGTACTCGATCATCAGCGACGGGCTGCCTACCCAGCTGCCGGACATAGACCCGGACGAGACGCGGGAGTGGCTCGACTCCTTCGACTCCGTCACCCGTGAGCGCGGCCGCGGCCGCGCTCGCTACCTCATGCTGCGCCTGCTCGAGCGGGCGCGCGAGCAGCGGGTCGGAGTGCCCGGCCTGCGCTCTACCGACTACATCAACACCATCCCGCCGGAGCGGGAGCCGTGGTTCCCCGGCGATGAGTACGTCGAGCGGCGCATCCGCGCCTACATCCGGTGGAACGCCGCGATCATGGTGTCGCGGGCCAACCGGCCCGGCGGCGCCGGGGTCGGCGGTCACATCGCGACCGACGCCTCGGCCGCGTCGCTGTATGAGGTGGGGTTCAACCACTTCTTCCGCGGCAAGGAGCTCGGCGAGTCCGGTGACCAGGTGTTCTTCCAGGGGCTCGCCGCGCCGGGCATCTACGCGCGGGCCTT
>JAICUO010000892.1 GCA_025935815.1 Streptosporangiaceae bacterium | reverse complement strand
GACGGGGGCGCTGCCCCCGGTGGGCACCGTCTGCCAGGCGGACTCTACGCCCTTTCCCGCCACCTAGCCGCTGAGCGGCCGGGCACCGATTCTCACCGTGACCTGAGGGCGAGGGTCCAGGTTCCTGCCGGGCAGGATCCCGCGGCCACGGTCAGGGGTGGAGCGTTGAGCACCGCAGTGCCGCTCCAGGCGCCCCATGCCCCGTTCCGCACCGATCCCCGAGCCGGCGTCATGGTCAGCGTGAAGGTGTCCGTCTCCGGGGTCCCTGACTGCGGCGTCCCGCAGTAAGTCACCTTGGCCGTCGCCGACCCGGTGTACGCGCCGCCGGAGCCGGACGGGTGCATAGCCACGGGGACCTGCTGGTACATATAGCCGCCCGGGGGGATGAGGGACAGCGTGATTGTCAGGTCGCAACTCCTCACGTGGCAGGAAGGCGTGGCATACACCTGGTCTGTCCAGCTATAGCCCACGGCTGCGCTAGTCCAGCCACCGCCGGGAACGCTGGCATAATCGAAGCGCGCTGGAAACGACCCGGACAGGGGCGGCGCGGGCGTCTGGCCGCTGGCAGCGGCAGACGGCGCGGACGAGGCACTGCCCCACCGCGCGACCACGTGGTACTGGAAGGGCGCGCCGGCCGTCTGGCCCTTGTCCGTGTAGGACGTGGTCGTGCCCGGCACGGTGGTGATGGTCCTGGTCTGGCCGTAGATGAGGTCGTAGATGACGTAGTGATCCGGGGTGGGGGCGTTCCGGGGCGGTGACCAGTTCAGCGTCACCGTTGTGTGGGTCACCTGGGACGCCGCCAGCCCGGCCGGGCTCGGCGTCGCAGCCCTTACCGCGGCCTTGGCCGACGGGCCGGAGCTGGCCAGGCCCGCCGCGATGACCGTGTAGTGGTAGGTCCTGCCGGGCACGAGGCCGTGATCGGCGTACGACGTCCCCCTCGCCGGGACCACGCCGACCTGCTTTCCGTCGCGCAGCACCAGGTAGTGATCGGGGCCGAGGCCGCCCGTGGACGGGGACCAGGAGACGACAGCGGTGGTCGCCGTCGGCGAGGTCACGTGCACGGCCGTCGGCGGGCCCGGCCTCCACGGCACCCAGACGGCAACGCCCGCGATCAGGGCAGCGACAGCGAGGACGGCCAGGGTGGCGATCCGGGCCCAGCGGCCGGACCGCCCGCCTCTGCCGGGCACCGGGACGGGCGGCGGAGCCGGAGCGGGCGCATCCAGGCCTGCCGCCGGATCGCCGGGAGCTGGCGGAAGACCGGAACCGGCCCGGTCAGGGCGGATCTCGTCAGAATCCATGACAGGGCAACCTTGCACCTGTGGGTGCTGTTCTGGGCGTGCGCCGGCCTGGTGATCCTCGCCGTCCCAGCGGGCAAGTTGATCGGGATCATGGCCGGCGCGGGTGGAGTGGAGCGTGGCCCGAGCACGCGGGCCATAGTCACCGGACGGGATGCGGCCGTCGATCCGGGAGTGAGGCTCGGCTGACCGTTGTCCGGCTCCCGCGCGGTATCTCGCGCCAGTGCCCGGCCCCGGGCGGCAGGAAGCCCGCGCGTGATCGCTGGCGTCGAGGTAGGTGGGCCAGGTGCACGTGCGGTCAGCTGGATCCGGCCCTACGACGATGCCTTCTCCAGTCCGGCGCGGGCGAACTGCAGTAGGTCCGCGCCGGCCAGCGCGGCGAGGGCGGCAACGGTGAGCCTCGTCGTCCGGGGCAGGTACACCAGCCCGGCGGCGAAGCCAGTCGCCACCCACACGCTCGTGCAGAACGGGCAGGTGACGAGCTCGCCGACCACTTTCTGAACGCCTTCGCCGCGGACCTCCTCATCCAGCTCCGCCGACCCTGACGTTCCCTGGTAGGCGGTGAACGGTGCGCGCAGCGGGCTGGTCACCGGGTCCTTGGTCAGCAGCCTGCTAAGCTTCTCGATCGCCAGCGCGCCCAGCGCCACGTCAGTGACCGGGACCCGGTCGGGGACATCGCGCCCGGTGAGCCGGGCCGTCCCGGCCAGCGCGCCTACTACCGTGCCATAGGCAGCCATCGTCAGCGCGTACCCGGCCAGCGGACGGTCCTCGTCTCCGGCGTAACGGTCCTGTACGGAATGGGCCAGGTGCGCCAGTTTGTCCCGCGTTTCGGCAACAGTGAACATGCCAGCCCTGCTACCCGGCTGTCGGCAAGCATGCCTTCGGTACCGGCGGTTTTTCGCCCCCGGGCTTGTCCGGCCCCCAGATAGCTGTCCAAGCCGTGCGATCCGTGCGGCCCGGTGGTGACGGTGAGCTGGTGGGCGGCGGCGGACGAGCCACACTCGAGCGGCCTGGCCGCCGGGATGCAGCTGCCCGACCCCGCCGACCCTAGCCGCGTGGTCAGCGACAGCTAGGCCGCCGGGGCGGGCTATGCCTTGGCGCTGATGTTGGCCAGCGGATCCCTGGGCGCCTGGGACTTGGCGGCGGCCATTTCCTCGCCCAGCTGCTGCAGGGCCTTGCGGTCCATGGCCTTGCGGACCTCGGGGAAGAAGTCCTGCTCTTCTTCCTTGACGTGATGGCGGACGTTCTCGATGAGGACGGTG
>JAICUO010000036.1 GCA_025935815.1 Streptosporangiaceae bacterium | reverse complement strand
TTGCGGAACCGCGCCAGGAACTCCTCATCCCGGGCTAGTTCCGGGTGCACCACCTTGATGGCGACGGCCCGGCCAGCCGGGGAGGCGCCCAGGTAGACCCGGCCCATGCCACCCGCGCCCAGACGGGCGCGCAAGGTGAACTCGCCGGCGGTGCGAGGATCGTTCGGGGTTAGCGGCTGCACCCATGCTCCCGTGAATGACTATCAGATGGGGCCTGCTCGCTGAGATTACCCGCATTTGACGAGGACTGTCATTCCGTGCACCGGATCGTGACCCGCTAGCTCGTGAGCTGGTCCAGGGCGATGTTGAGGTTCAGGACGTCGACCCGGGGCTCGCCGAGGAACCCGAGCGTCCGGCCCTGGGTGTACTTGCCGACCAGCGCCCGCACGGTGGCCGCCGGCCAGTGCCGGGCGATCGCCACCCGGTTGACCTGGATGTCGGCGTACTGCGGCGAGATGTCGGGGTCGAGGCCCGAGGCTGAGGACGTGACGGCGTCCGGCGGCACCTGCGACGGCGAGACGCCGTTGAACTTGGCGATCGACGCGCGCCGCTGCTGGACGGCCTGCCGCAGCATGGGGTTATTCGGCCCGAGGTTGGACGCGGCCGAGAAGCGGGGGTCGCATCCGTAGCCGGCCTTGTCCGAGGCGCTGACCGCGTTGGACGCACGCGGCTGGAAGTACCGCGGCAACGGGTTGCCCTTGGCGTCCGCGAACTCCTGGCACAGCAGGCTGGAGCCGACGACGCGGCCGCCGGCCGAGACCACTGAGCCGTTGGCCTGGTCCGGGAACGCCGCCTGGGCGACGCCGTACATGACGACCGGGTAGATGATGCCGCAGATGACGGTGAAGACGAGTATCGCGCGCAGCGCCGCGATGTGCTGCCTGAGGACAGTTGGTAGCCGGTTCATTAGTTAAACCCCGGGATGTTCATGATGATGAGGTCGAGCAGCTTGATGAAGATGAACGGGATGACCAGGCCGCCCGCGCCGTAGATCCACAGGTTGCGGCGCAGCATCGACGCGGCCGACGAGGGCCGGTACCGGACGCCGCGCAGCGCCAGCGGGATCAAGGCGATGATGATCAGCGCGTTGAAGACGATCGCCGAGGTGATCGCCGAGGCCGGGCTGTGCAGGTGCAGGATGTTGAGCGTCTGCAGCCCGGGGAACACGCCGGCGAACATGGCCGGCAGCATCGCGAAGTACTTCGCCACGTCGTTGGTGATCGAGAACGTGGTCAGCGCGCCCCGGGTGATCAGCAACTGCTTGCCGATCTCGACGATCTCGATGAGCTTCGTCGGGTTGGAGTCGAGGTCGACCATGTTCCCGGCTTCCTTGGCCGCCGACGTTCCGGTGTTCATCGCCACGCCGACGTCGGCCTGGGCGAGCGCCGGGGCGTCGTTGGTGCCGTCGCCGGTCATCGCGACGAGCTTGCCACCCTCCTGCTCCTGCTTGATGAGGGCCATCTTGTCCTCGGGGGTCGCCTCGGCGAGGAAGTCATCCACGCCGGACTCCGCCGCGATGGCGCGGGCCGTGAGCGGGTTGTCGCCGGTGATCATGACGGTTCGGATGCCCATCGCGCGCAGCTCGGCGAACCGCTCGCGGATGCCCTCCTTGACGATGTCCTTGAGGTGGATCACGCCCAGCGCGCGGGCCGGCTGGCCGGGCGCGCGCTCGGCCACGACCAGCGGGGTGCCGCCGGCCGCCGAGATCCCGTCGACCGTCTGGCCAAGCTCGGGGGGCAGGGTCCCGCCGGAATCCCGGACCCAGGCCCGGACCGCCGACGAGGCGCCCTTACGAACTTGGCGGCCGTCGCGGGTGTCCACGCCGCTCATGCGGGTCTGCGCGGTGAACTCGATGAACTCCGCGCCGGGGAGCACGCCCTCCTCGCGCTCGCGCAACCCGAACTTCTGCTTGGCGAGCACCACGATCGAGCGGCCTTCGGGGGTGTAGTCCGCCAGCGATGACAGCTGCGCAGCGTCGGCCAGCTCGGCCTCAGAGACGCCGTCCACGGGCATGAACTCCGTCGCCTGCCGGTTCCCGATCGTGATCGTGCCGGTCTTGTCCAGCAGCAGCGTGTTCACGTCGCCGGCCGCCTCCACGGCGCGCCCGGACATCGCCAGCACGTTGCGCTGCACCAGCCGGTCCATGCCGGCGATGCCGATCGCCGACAGCAGCGCGCCGATCGTCGTCGGGATCAGCGCCACCAGCAAGGCGATGAGTATCACGAGTGACTGCGGGCTTCCGGAGTAGTACGCCATCGGCTGCAGCGTCACCACCGCCAGCACGAAGATCAGCGTGAGGCTGGCCAGCAGGATGTTCAGCGCGACCTCGTTCGGCGTCTTCTGCCGGGCGGCGCCCTCGACGAGGGCGATCATCCGGTCGATGAACGTCTCGCCGGGCTTGGCGGTGATCCGGACGATGATCCGGTCCGACAGCACCTTGGTCCCGCCGGTGACCGCGGAGCGGTCGCCGCCGGATTCCCGGATGACCGGGGCGGACTCGCCGGTGATGGCCGACTCATCGACCGAGGCGACGCCCTCGACGACGTCTCCGTCGCCCGGGATGACCTGCCCGGCCTCGACCACCACGTGATCGCCGACGGCGAGGACCGTGCCAGGCACCTCGGTTTCGTTGAGTACGGTGCTGTCGGGTGTCCAGTTCGCAAGGCGCCGGGCGACGGTCTCGCGCTTGGTGCGCCGTAGTGTCTCCGCCTGCGCCTTGCCGCGGCCCTCGGCCACTGCCTCCGCGAGGTTGGCGAAGATGACCGTCAGCCACAGCCAGGCGCTGATGACCCAGGCGAATGCCGAGGAGTGGATGATCGCCGAGTAGGTGGTCAGCGCGGAGCCGGCCTCGACGACGAGCATGACCGGGTTCTTGAGCATGCCCCGCGGGTCCAGCTTGCGCAGGGCGTCCGGGGTGGACTTCCACAGCATCTTCGGGTCCAGCAGGCCGCCGCCGACCCGGCGGGCGGGGACGTTTGCCATGGGGGCACGCGGTCCCTCGGGGGCGGGCCTGGTTTCCGGGGTGCTCACCGACATCAGTGCAGTCCTTCTGCGAACGGTCCCAGCGCGAGCGCCGGGAAGTAAGTCAGGCCGACGAGGATGATGATCACGCCGACGAGCATGCCGGCGAACAGCGGCTTGTGGGTCTCCAGCGTCCCGGCGCTCGCGGGCACGGCCTGCTGCCGGGCCAGCGAGCCGCCGAGCGCGAGCACGAAGATCTCCGGGGCGAACCGGCCCAGCAGCATCACGATGCCGCCGGTCACCTGGTACCACGTAGCGGCGGTGCCGAGGCCGGCGAACGCGGACCCGTTGTTGTTGGCCATCGAGGTGTAGGCGTAGATGACCTCGGTCAGGCCGTGCGGTCCGGGGTTGAAGATCACCGAGCGCGGCGCCTTGAATCCCAGCGACAGTGCCGCGCCGGTGAGCGCGCAGGCCGGGGTGGCCAGGATGTAGAGCGCGGCGTACTTCATCTCCGGGGGGCGGATCTTCTTGCCGAGGTACTCCGGCGTCCGGCCGACCATGAGGCCGCCGACGAAGACGGTCAGCATGGACAGCATCAGCAGGCCGTACAGGCCCGCGCCGACGCCGCCGGGGACGACCTCGCCGAGCATCATGTTGAACAGCACGATGCCGCCGCCGAACGCGGTAAACGAGTCGTGGAAGCTGTTGACCGCGCCCGTGCTCGTGGCGGTGGTGGACCCCGCGAACAGGCTCGAGCCGGGGATGCCGAACCGGACTTCCTTGCCCTCCATCGCCGCGCCAGCTGATTGCAGCGCCGGGCCGGCGTGCTGCCATTCGAAGTAGCTGATGCCGGCCACCGAGATGAGCCACAGGCTCGCCATGACGGCGACCAGCACGTAGCCCTGCCGGTTGTCGTTGACCAGCTTGCCGAACGCGCGCGGCAGGGCGAACGGGATGACCAGGATCAGGAAGATCTCGAACCAGTTGGAGAACGGGCTCGGGT
Organism: Streptosporangiaceae bacterium; assembly: GCA_025935815.1. Classification (GTDB taxonomy): domain Bacteria; phylum Actinomycetota; class Actinomycetes; order Streptosporangiales; family Streptosporangiaceae; genus Trebonia. The sequence continues at coordinate 17,186 of JAICUO010000036.1, read as the reverse complement.
TCTCGAACGGGTGGGCCGAGTTGGCGTTGTAGAAGCCGCCGCCGTTGTTGCCCATCTCCTTGATGACCTCTTGCGAGGCGACCGGGCCGCCGACGATGCTCTGCGGGGTGTGCGCCAGCGTGCTGATCGTGTGGGTCAGGCTGAAGTTGTCCACCACGCCGGTCGCGGTCAAGATGATCGCGCCGATGACGCTCATCGGCAGCAGGAGCCGGATGGTGACCCGGGTCAGGTCGACCCAGAAGTTGCCCAGCCGGTCGGTCTTGGTCCGGGTGAAGCCGCGGATCATGGCGACGACGATGGCGATGCCGACGGCGGCCGACGCGAAGTTCTGCACCGCCAGGCCCGCCATCTGGGTGACGTAGCCCATGGTCGACTCGCCCGAGTAGTTCTGCCAGTTCGTGTTGGTGACGAAGCTGGCGGCAGTGTTGAAGGCGGTGACCGGCGACACGTTAGCCATGCCGTTGGAGTAGGGGAGCCATTCCTGGATCCGCTGGATCAGGTATAGGAAAAGCACGCTGATGAGGGAGAACGCCAGCAGCGAGCGGGCGTAGGTGCCCCACCGCTGGTCGGCGTCGGCCTCGACGCCCATCGTCTTGTAGAGGGCCTTCTCGGCGCGAAGGTGCTTCTCGCTGGTGAAGATGCGGGCGATGTAGTCGCCGAGCGGCTTGTAGCAGGCAGCCAGCGCGACCACGAGCAGCCCGAGCTGGAGGAACCCCGCGAGTGAACTGCTCATCTAGAGCTTCTCCGGTCGCGCGAGGGCGTAAATCAGGTAAATGGTGAGGATGACGGCGGCGATGAGGCCAACCCAGTTCTCAGCGCTCAAGGTGCTCAACCCCTCGGACGATCAGGGTCAGCACCGCGAAGACGACGATCGTGATCGCGACGTAAAGCAGATCCGACATTTGGGCAACTCCTTGCTGTTGCGTCCTTCGGATCTAGCAAAACCCCAGTTCAGGGTGTTAACGCCCGGTCCTTGCAGCCCCCATGCGGGCCACCCCGGGGTTCTTAACGCTTCCTAAGCGGCCAGCGCCCAGTGCCCCCGTTTGGGCGAGACGTGGATTACAGCGCCTGGAGCTCGGCGGCGATCGAGTGCGCGCGGCGGCGTCGCCGCCAGCCACGCAGGCCGTGTCCCATCTCCTCCATGAGCGCCGACGGCGGGACCGCCAGGACCGGGCACTTGGCGTGCGCCAGCAGGTACCGCCCGACCGACCGGTGGACCATCCGGGACATGAGGCCGCGCCGCCCGGTCCCGATCACGAGCAGGTCATCGGGCCGGTTCGCGATGTCGACGAGCACCTGCCCCGTATCGCCGCGCTCGACCTGCGGCTGGACCGTCACATCCAATGGCATCCCGCCGAGCCCGGCGTCGAATGCTCCCTGCAGCCGCTTGCGGGCCTCCTCGCGCCAGACCCGCCGCAGGTACGGCGACGGGCGGCTTCGCTCGGCGGCGTCCCCGCCCGGCGGAACCCACGCGATCACCGCAACCAGCGGCACGCAGCGCTCGCGCGCCTCATCGGCCGCGTAGCGCAGCGCCTGCAGGCTGCCCAGCGACCCGTCAACTCCAACTACAACCCGACGCACCGCCCACACGATGCATCGCCTCCTAGCCCAAACGACCTTGTCCGCTACTACCCATGTAACGCTGGCCCGCACGTCTCGGGTCGCCATTCACGCAGGACCCTAACATAACGAATCAATAAATATTCAGGGAGTCCTGCGGTTACGGGCTTGCTGGGCCGGAAAGCGGCCGCCACCCATCCCGGGCCTGGCATCCGCGATGTAAGTTGCAGGCCGGCCAGCCCCGCATGGCTACGCGCCGGTGACCGCGACCACGCCGGTCAGCGTGCCGATGTAGGCGTGCGCCCCGGCCAGTGACAGCGAGGAGAAGTGCGGCAGCTTCGCGCCCAGCGCGACCTGGTGCAGCGGCTGGCCGGTCGCCGGATCCAGCGCGTACAGCGTTCCGCCGTCCCAGTCGGTCACCCAGACCACGCCGCCGCCGACGACGGGGGAGCCGTTGGCGTTCCCGGGCCCGCGCCACTGCACGGTGAGCCGCCGGCCAGCCGCGTCGACCGCGACCGCGGTAATCCCGCCGTCGAACTGGCACGGAACGTACACCACGTTCCCGCTGACCGCAGGCGCGCCGTAGGCCTGGCAGACCGGTGCCTGCGCGATCGCGCCGCCGATCCCGCCGAGCCGCGTGGCGCTGAGCAGGTACCCCGTTCCCCGCTTGCCGGTGATGAGCAGCGAGTCCCCGCCGACCAGGGCCGGCTGGGTCGAGCCGAGGTCCAGGTCGCGCGCGTTGTCGTCCGCCCACGTGGCCGGGGCGAAGAAGCTGGCCCGCCGCAAGCCGGGCGTGAGCCGGCTGACCGAGTCGCTGCCGTCATAGGACTGGCCGCCGTCCGTCTGGTCCCCGTTGCCCGAGGAGACGTAGAGCGACCCGTCCGGCCCGGCAACGGGACCCGCGGTACCCCAGATGGCCCCCTCCCTCCCGGTGGGGACGACGAACTGGACGAGCGGGCCGCCGCCGGACAGCGGAACCCCCACCACCGCGCCGTGGTACTGGCCGCAGTCACCGTAGAGGCCGCCGAACGCCGCGTAGACCCGCCCGCTGGCGATGGCCAGGGCCGGGCGCTGCTGGAAGTTCTTCTCGTTGGCCGGGCCGTCCGGCATCGGAAGGTAGCGCGAGACCTTGACCGCGCCGTCAGTGACCGACAAGCCGATGAGCGTGTGCCGGAAGTCGCTGGTCTCGGCGACCGCGTAGACGATGCCGGCCGACTGGTCGTAGACGGGCGTCCCGGTAATGCCCAGCGGGTCCACGTTGCCGCACGGCAGGCTGCTCAGCGGCGCGGGCGTGCCGAGGCGGGCATGCCAGGCGACGTTCCCGCTGGCGCTGTCCAGCGCGTAGACCGAGTCGTTCTCGGTCGCGACGACGACCAGGCTCCCGATCAGCAGCGGCTGCCCGTAGACGGCGCCGTCGAGGCGGGCCCGCCAGGTGACATGCGGCGCCGATGGCGCGGGCACGCCGGCCGCCACCCCGGCCCGGTCCGGCGTCCGGTTGTACATTGGCCACGCCGCCGCGGGGTGGGTCCCTCCGCCGCCCGGTGACGCGGGCAGGGTGCGGTTAGCGGGCACGTTGGGCCCGCCGGGGGTGATGGTGAGCGGCGTGGACGTGACCGGGGCGGTGCCTCCGGGCGGGGTGGCGCCCGGCGGACTTCCCGCCCCGCTGCTGCACGCGGCAGCCGCGCAGGCCGACAGCAGCGCGATGAGCCCTGCCCGCAGTGGCGTCATATCCCGATTATCCGCGCGCTGGCCCCGCGCCCGGCGCCCATTACCCGATGTCGCTGAGCGTCACGCGCCGGCGACCGCGACGACGCCGGACAGCGTGCCGAGGTAGGCGCGCGATCCGCTGAGCGAGACCGAGGAGAACCGGGGCATGGCCACGCCGAGCGACACCGACTGGAGCACGCTGCCGTTGACCGGGCTCAGCGCGTACAGCCGCCCGCGGCTGTCGGGCACCCAGATCGCCCCGCCGCCGATCGACGGCGACCCGTGCGCGCCGGCCGGGCCGCGCCACAAGATCCGGATCTGCCTGGTCGCGACGTTCACCGACACCGCGGTCAGGCCGGCATCCGTGCACGGCTCGTAGACCGTGCTGAGGTGGACCGCCGCCGTCCCGAACGCCTTGCAGACGGGAGCCTCGGCGACATTCCCGCCGATCCCGCCCAGTGCGCCCGCCTGGGCCAGGTAGCCCACGCCGCGCTTGCCGACGGCGAACGCCGCGTTCCCCGCCAGCGCGGGCTGCGTGGAGCCAAGGTCGAGGTCGTGGGCGTTGTCATCGGCCCACGTGGTCGGCGCGAAGAAGCCGAGCACGCTCAGGCTGAGCGTCAGGCGGGTGACCGAGTCGCTGCGGTCGTAGGCGAGGCCGGGCCTGTCCGCCGCGCCGTTGCCGGTTGACAGGTAGAACGACCGGTCCGGCCCGAGAACCGGCCCGCCGGGGGCCCAGATGCCGGCCTCACGGGACGTGGGCACCACGTAGGAGATGATCGGGCCGCGGCCAGTCGCCGGGACCCCGACGACCGAGCCCCGGTACGGGCCGCAGTCCCCGGCCAGCCCGCCGAAGGCAACGTACACCCGGCCGCCGGCCACGGTGAGCGCGGGGCGCTGCTGGTCATACCGTTGCTGCCCGTCCGGCGTCGGGATGTATCGCTCGACCTTGATCGCGCCGTTGGTGGCCGACAAGCCGAAAAGCGTGTGCCGGTACCCGGTGGTCTCCGCGACCGCGTAGACGATGCCAGTGGAAGGGTCGTAGGCCGGCGTCCCGGTGATCCCGAGCGGGTCGATGTTGCCGCATGGGAGCACGCCGCGCGGCACCGGGGTGCCAACGTGGGTGTGCCAGGCGACCTTGCCGGTGACGGTGCTGAGCGCGTACACCGTGTCGTGCTCGGTCGCGACGACGACCAGGTTCCCGATCAGCAGCGGCTGCCCGTACACCGCCCCGTCGAGGCGGGCCCGCCAGGCGACGCTCAGCCGGCCAGGCCTGTGCAGGCGCGGAGTCCCCCCGGTGCGCGCGGTGTCCCGGCCGAAAGTCGGCCAGACAGCCGCCGGGGCCGCCGAAGGGCCGCCCTTGCCCGGCGCGCCGAGCGTCCGGGAGGTCCCCGCCCCCGTGGAGCTGGGCTGGGTTGGCCCGCCGGCCGTGCACCCGGCCGCCGCGCCCGTCGCCAGCAGGGCCAAGCTGATTATCCGCAACGACCTTGCCCAGCCGCGGATTGGGCACGCAGGCGCGCGTTTTGCTCCCATTGTGCGGTTTCCCCCCGGTCCCCCCGCTGCTCTGTCAATGCTCAGGGCACCTGGCATCATGGAGCAACTATGTACGACACTAACCAACTCCCGGTGCCGAACGGGCAAGAGGGGCCGGTGATCGCGTCGTTCGTGGCCCTCGGCGACAGCTTCACCGAGGGGATGAACGACCCGGCCCCCGGCGGTGGCTTTCGCGGGTGGGCTGACCGGCTCGCCGAGGCGCTCGCCGTCCGCGATCCCGGTTTCCGCTACGCGAACCTGGCCGTGCGCGGCAAGCTGCTCCGCCAGATCGTCACCGACCAGGTCCCCGCCGGGGTATCGCTGCTGGACGGCGCCGCCGCTCCGGCGCTGGCTAGCCTGGCCGGCGGCGGCAACGACCTGCTGCGCCCCGGCGGCGACCCCGACACCCTCGCGGAGTTGTTCGACGCGGCGGTCGCCCGGCTTGTCCAGACCGGTAGCCGGGTGCTGCTGTTCACCGGATTCGACCCGCGCGCGTTCTGGCTGATGGGCCTGCTGCGCGGCAAGATCGCCGCGTACAACATGCACCTGCGCGCGATCGCCGACGCCCGTGGCTGCGACCTGGTCGACCTGTGGAGCATGCGGTTCCTCAGCCGGCCCGAGGCGTGGAGCGCCGACCGCCTGCACCTCACGTCCGAGTCGCACCGCCGGATCGCCGAGCGCGCCGGCGAGGCCCTCGGCCTGGGACCGGACGCGGCGGGCCAGCCCGCCGCCCCGCCGCCGATCGTCTGGTCACGGCCAGCCGTGGCCAAACGCGACCGTGGCGCCTGGACCGCCGCGCGCCGCGAGGACTACCACTGGGCCCGCGAGCACTTCGGCCCCTGGGTGGGGCGCCGCCTGCGCGGCACCTCCTCCGGCGACGGCCGGACCGCCAAGCGTCCCGCGCTGGCCCCGGTTGACCTTCCCGGGGCGGGAGGCTAGCGCGACCGCCGGGCGGGCCTGCTCAGGGCACCGGATCGGCCGCGGCGGCCGGCCAGTCGAGCAGGGTGCCATCGACGCCCAGCGGGCCGGCCGCGCGCACTGACATCCTGGCGATGCCGCACTTGGGCAGGCCGGTCGCGGGCGGCTGCTCGCGGGGGCAGATCGCGGTGAGGCCCGCCCGCATGATGCCGTCGTGGGCGACCATGAGGACCCGGCTGCCGGGCGGGTGATCCAGCGCCCGGCGGAACGCGGTCGCCAGCCGCGCGGTCAGCTGATGGTAGTTCTCCCCGCCGGGATACGCCCGGTCGTGGTCCCCGGCCAGCCAGGCGTAGCAAACCTCAACGTATGTCGCCCACGCGTGCTCGTCGCGGCGCCCCTCCAGCGCGCCCACCTCCAGTTCGCGAAGCCCTTCGACGGTGACGACCGGGATCCCGGCGCTCGCGGCGATGATGCCGGCCGTCTGGGCCGCCCGGCGCAGCGGGGACGCGTAGATCGCGGCGGGCGGGGGCTCGCTCGCCAGTGACCTGGCCAGCGCCGTGGCCTGCGCGACGCCGCGCTCGGTGAGCGGGTAGTCGACATTGCGGCAGGACAGCTCCCCGGTCAGGTTGGCCGGGTTCTCCCCGTGCCGGATGTACCAGACGCAGACGCTGCCCTCAGGTGTCACAGAGGCCAACCCTATCTCCCGGGGGGACGACCCCCCTTACCCCCCGAAAAAGGGCGTTATCTCCCCGGGGGACGACCCCGCGGAGCATCATCCGTACCCCCGGAGGCGCCCTAACCTTGTCGGGTGGCAGCTTCCGACCGTGCTCGCATGACGGCCCTGGGCTTGCTGGCCGGGGTGGCGCTTGACCAGGCGCTTGGCGATCCGCGCCGGGGGCACCCGGTCGCGCTGTTCGGCGCCGTCGCGAGCAGGCTGGAAGTCCGAATGTGGCGTGATCGCCGCGGCGCGGGCGTGCGATACACGGCACTGATGGCCGGCTCGGCCGCCGCGCTCGGCCTGGCCGCCGGCCGCGCCAGCGGCCTTCGGCTCGCCGCCGCCACCGCGGCCGCCACCTGGACGGTGCTCGGCGGGCGGTCGCTGGCCGGGGAGGCCGCCGCGATCGAGGCACTGCTCGCCGCCGGGGACCTGCCCGCCGCCCGGCTGCGGCTCACCCACCTCGTCGGCCGGCGGACCGAGCACCTGGATGAGGCCGAGATCGCCCGCGCCGCCATCGAATCCGTCGCCGAGAACACCAGCGACGCCATCGTCGCCCCGCTCGTGTGGGGCGCGGTCGCGGGCCTGCCCGGCCTGCTGGCCTACCGGGCCGTCAACACGCTGGACGCCATGGTCGGCCACCATAGCCCCCGCCACGAGAACTTCGGCTGGGCCGCGGCCCGCGCCGACGACATCGCGAACTACCTGCCCGCCCGGCTCACCGCTGCCTTGACCGCGCTGGTCGCCCCGGTCGCGGGCGGGAGCGGGCGGGCGGCGATCGCCGTGACCCGGCGGGACGGCCGGCGCCATCCCAGCCCGAACTCCGGCCTGTGCGAGGCCGCCGCCGCCGGCGCCCTGGGCGTCCGCCTGGGCGGGCGCAACGACTACGGCGGGCGGGTGGAGGACCGCCCGATCCTCGGCGCGGTGGGGCGGGGCCCGGGAGGGAAGCCGCCGCGTGCCCGCGACATTGGCCGCGCCATCCGCCTCAGCCGGGCGGTCACGATGGCCGCGGCGGTGACCTGCGCGGTGTCCGCCGTCGCGCTCCGGTCGGCCCGGCGCGGGGGTACTACCCTCTAGCTGTGGACGAGTTGACCTACCGGGTCGCGGTACCGGATTCCCCCGCGCGCGTGACCACCGGCCGGCGGGTGCTGGTGCTTGGCGGCGGCCGCTCCGGCAAATCACGCTTCGCGGAGGACTACCTTGGGTCAGCCCGGCCGGTGACCTACGTGGCGACCGCGCCGGATTACCCCGGTGACGCCGAGTGGGCCGACCGCGTCCGCCAGCACCGCGTCCGCCGCCCCGCCAACTGGTCCACCGTGGAGACCAGCGACCCAGCCACGGTCTTGGACCAAGCCGGCGACGGTGCCCCCATCCTCGTCGACAGCATCACGACGTGGCTGTCACGGGTGATGGACGACTGCGACGGCTGGAAGGACGAGCTTCCCGCGCAGGCCGGCAAGCGGCTGTCCGCCGCCCTGGACGCGCTGGCGGGCGCGTGGGCGCACACCAGCGCCTTGGTGGTCGCGGTCAGCGATGAGGTCGGCAGCGGGATCGTCCCGGAGTCGGTTCCGGTGCGCCGTTTCCGCGACGCGCTGGGGGACCTGAACCAGCGGCTCGCGGCCGCCTCGGATGAGGTCTGGCTGGTCACCGCGGGGATACCGCTGCGCTTGCGATGAGGCGCTTCGCGATAAAAGCCTCGATAGCGTCCGCGCGGCGCTCAGCGAGCCTGTTCACTATCCTGCCCGTCCGCGCCGACGGGGCCGCCTTGCGGCCCGGCGACGGCGTGGCCGCCCTGCTGTGGCTGCCGGCCATCGGGGCGCTCCTGGGCGCGGTCGCCGGGCTCCCCGCCGGGGCGATCCGGCAGTGGGCGCCGCACGCGGCACCGCTGGGCGCGGTGCTCGCCGTCGCCGCGCTCGCGGTGCTCACCCGCTGCCTGCACCTGGACGGGCTGGCTGACACCGCGGACGGGCTGGGCAGCCGCGCGCCCGCCGACCAGGCGCTGGAGATCATGCGCAAGTCCGACATCGGCCCATTCGGGGTCGTCACCCTCATCATCGTGATGGGGGCCGACGTGGCAGCGGCCGGTTCCGTTGCGGGGAATGCCTGGTCGCCGGCCTTGATCCTGGCGGTCGCGGCGGCGACCGGGCGGGTGGCGGCGGTGCACGCCGCGGTCCGCGGGGTGCGGTCGGCCCGGTCGAGCGGCTTCGGGGCGCTGGTCGCCGACGGCGTTCCGGTGCCGGCCGTGCTCGCGTGGACGGCCGGGGTGCTGGCGCTCGGCGCGCTGCTGGCCCTGGCCGCCGGGATTCCGGCGGGCTGGGTGCTCGGCCCGCAAGTGGCCGCGCTGGGCGCGGCGTGGCTGGCGCGCAGGCACGCGCAGCGGCGGCTGGGCGGGATGACCGGCGACGTGTTCGGCGCCCTGATCGAGTCGGCGACCGCGATCACGCTGGCCGGGGTGGCCCTGTGGTTAGGGTGGCGCTGTGGTTAGCGAGGCACGGTGGTTACCTGGCCCCGGCCGGTCCCGCTGGTCGGGGACACCACGTCGGCGGCGGCCCGCTCGGCGGATCCCGCGGGATGGGCGTTCGGTCCCGACGCGGTGGCGGCGCTGCACGCTATCATCGCCGCGCGCCGCGACATCCGCAGGTACCGGCCCGACCCGGTGCCGCCGGACCTGCTCCGGCAGGTGCTGGAGGCCGGGCACCAGGCCCCCTCGGTCGGGCACTCGCAGCCCTGGCGGTTCATCATCGTCACTGAGCAGGCGACGCGGGACGCGGCGGCGCTGGTGGCGGACCGGGAGCGGCTGCGGCAGGCGGACCTGCTGACCCCCGACCGCCGCGCCCGGCTGCTTGACCTGCAGCTGGACGGCATCCGGGAGGCGCCGGTGGGGGTGGTGGTGGCCTGCGACCGGCGGACGCCGGCCGCGGGGGTCCTCGGCCGGGCAACATTCGGCGACGCCGACCTGTGGAGCTGCGCGTGCGCGGTGCAGAACATGTGGCTGGCCGCCCGTGCCGCTGGCCTGGGCCTGGGCTGGGTGACGCTGTTCCCGCCCGCGGACCTGGCCGTTCTGCTGGACCTGCCGGACGGCGTGGAAACGCTCGGGTGGCTGTGCCTGGGCTGGCCGGACGAGCGGCCGCCCGACCCCGGCCTGGAGCGGCGCGGCTGGTCGCGGCGGCTGCCGCTCGACGACGTGATACTGCCCGAGCGGTGGCCGGCCACCGAACCATCGCCTCCTGCGTCACATCTAGCGCTATCACAACAGACGCAACAGCCATCACAGTCGTCACTACTGGCGGGGCCTGATCAGCGATCGGTTGTCGCGGGCCGCGACAGCGGCGATGACCTGCTGAACGTCCCCGGGTCGCTCGGCGTCCTCGACGCCACCGTGAACCGGGTGCTCGCGCTGCGCCCCGTTCCCCCGGGCGCCGGCACGCTCATCGTCGCGGCGGCCGACCATCCGGTTACCCGGCACGGGGTCTCCGCCTACCCGCCGTCGGTCACCGCCGAAGTCCACCAGGCGACCGTGCGCGGCGTGTCGCTGGGCGCCGCCACGGCGCGGCAGGCGGGCCTGGGCTGCGAGGCGGTCTACGCGCGGGCCTGCGGCGCCGCGGGCGACCTGGCTACCAGCGACGCCATGACCAGCGCGGACGTGGCAGCCCTGCTGGCGCAGGGAACGGAACTGGGCGCCCGCCTGGCCGGGCAGGGACTTGTCTGCCTGGGCGAGGTGGGCATCGGCAACACCACGGTCGCCGCCGCGCTCGCCTGCGCGCTGCTCGGCCTGGATCCGGCCGAGGCGGCCGGCCTGGGGGCCGCGTCAGACACCGCCATGATGGCCCGCAAAACCGACGTCATTACCCGCGCGCTGGCGCGTGCCCGCGCCACTTACGGGGACCGGCTGGCCGGCGACCCGTGGACCGCGGCGGCCGCGCTCGGCGGCCCCGAGATCGTCTTGCTCGCGGGGGTGACCCTCGCCGCCGCCCGGGCCCGGGTTCCCGTCGTCTTGGACGGCCTCGTCACATCGGTCGCCGCGCTGCTGGCGGTGCGGGACGCGCCCGCCGTTCAGGCCGCCCTGGTGGCCGGCCAGCGCAGCCGGGAGCGCGCCCACCAGGCCGTGCTGACCGAACTAGGCCTGGAGCCGCTGCTGGACCTGCGGCTGCGCAGCGGGGAAGGGGTCGGCGCCTGCCTGGCCGCCCAGATGCTGCTCACCGCGCTGCGCGCCCGCCAGCGAACCGCCCGCGTCACCGAGTGAGCCGGGCACAAGCGTCGCACCGCGTCACCCGGTCGGCGACTGCATCCGGCGCGGCATGCGGGGAATGCCCGTTTGGGCGCGGGCAGCACGGACTGAATCGCTCATATGTTTTGGTTTTGCGGGGTGATTACCCCGCAAAACCCAAACATACTTGAAAATACCGTCCCATCGGCGGCCCGTGTCCTATGGACTTGACCCTGAACCTTGGGTCAGGTCCCGGCCGGCGGGATTACGGTCGGTAGTCCCGGGGGCGCGGAGGCGCGTACCCTCCGGGAATCACTGCCCGGCGGGGCGGAAGCTCGGGTACCAGGCCCTGGCCGGAGCGCAGGAGCACTTGGGCCTGCTCCCAGGTCATGGGCCTGGCCAGGAGGTAGCCCTGCCCGTACCGGCAGCCCATCCCGGCCATCAGCGTGCGCTGCTCCTCGGTCTCGATGCCCTCGGCGATGACGTCGATCTCCAGCGTCCGGGCAATCTCGACGATGCCCTTGGCCAGCGCGAGCCGCTGCCCGGAGGAGGCGATGCCCTCCACGAAGGACTTGTCGATCTTCAGCACGTCGATCGGGAGCTCCCGCAGGTAGCTGAGCGATGAGTAACCGGTGCCGAAATCGTCGATCGCTAGCCGTACTCCGGCGTCCTTGAGCTCGGCAAGGTCGGAGTTGATGCGCTCATCGCGGTGCAGCAGGCCGCTTTCTGTGAGCTCCAGCATCAGGGCCGACGGCACCAGGCCGGACTCGTCCAGGAGCCCGCGCACGCTCGCCACGAACCCCACGTCCCGGAACTGGCGCGCGGCCACGTTCACGCTGACGAAGGGCTGCCGGGGATCGGGATCGGGGCCGCGCCACTGCGCGAGGTCGGTGATCGCCTGGCGCAGCACCCAGGCGCCGAGCGGGATGATGTGCCCGGTTTCCTCGGCGATGTCGATGAACTGGCCCGGCATGAGCATGCCCCAGCTCGGGTGCGGCCAGCGCAGCAGGGCCTCCAGCCCCGAGACGTGCCCGTCGGCCAGCGTCACGATGGGCTGGTAGGCGAGCTCGAACGCCGACCTGGTGACCGCCTCCTCCAAGGCGGCCTGCATCTCCCGCCGCCGGACCATCCCGGCGCTCAGCGTGGGCACGTACCGGTGCCACCGCCGCTTGCCCGCTGACTTGGCGGCGTACAGGGCCAGGTCGGCGTGCCGGAGCAACTGGTCGGCGTCGGAGCTGTCGTCGGAGGTGGCGACGCCGACGGTCACCGTGGTGAGCACCGTGCCCGCCGACACCTGGAACGGCTCGGTGAACGCGGTGACCACCCGGTCGGCGAACGCCTCGACCGCGTCCGGGCTGGCCAGGTTCTCGATGAGCAGCGCGAACTCATCGCCGCCGAGCCTGGCGGCCGTGTCGGAGGCCCGGGTCACCGAGGCCAGCCGCCGCGCGACGGCCTCCAGGAGCTCATCGCCGACACTGTGGCCCATCGTGTCGTTGACGATCTTGAAGTCGTCGAGGTCTATGAACAGCACGGCGGCGGTCGTCCCGTTGCGGCGCGCGAGCGCGACCCCGTGCGCGGCCCGGTCGGCGAACAGCACGCGGTTGGGCAGGCCGGTCAGCGCGTCGTGGAAGACCCGGTGCTTCAGCTCGTCCTCAAGCTGGCGCTGCTCGGTCACGTCCCGGACGGTCAGCACGTGGCCGCCGACCGTCACATCCGCGCGCCGGTCGTTGTAGCGGACCTCAACGAGGAGGGTGCGCCCGTCGTGGCGCGTGATCCGCCATAGTCCGTTGAAGGGGTCCTCCCCGCCCGGGGGCCGGCCAGGCCCGTCGCCTCCGGGCTGGCGCAGCGCGGGGCTGACCGCCAGGCGCTCGCTTTGCGCCGCGAGGGCCCCCACGGGCGTCCCCTCCACCGTGATGTCGCCGTAGATGCCCGCCGCCGAGGGCGTCGCGTAGCGGACCGTGAACTCCTCGTCGAGGATGAGGATCACGTCCGAGGTGTCCTGGACCAGGGTCCGGAATACGGCCTCGCTGCGCTGGCGGATTAGTTCCTGGGTGAGTGTGACCCGCTCCACCGCGAGCGCGACCTGGCTGGCGAGGATCCCCAGGGAGCCCTTCAGGTTGCGCAGGTCCCGCCGCTTGCCGAGCACGGCCAGCAGCCCGACCAGCGGGTCACCGGACAGGCGGTCGGCGAGGGTCAGCGGGCACACCAAGATCCCCTCATGCCCGGCCCGCTCGGCGGCCGCCCGGACCTCGGGGTCCAGTCCTTCGATGGGCGCGAACCGCGGGCCGGCCGACGTCAGCAGGCCCAGCCGCGGCAGCCAGGTGGCCGCGAGCTGGGCGATCTCGGTGAACGCGGCGGGCTCGCCCGCGTCGGAGGCCGGGGACACGACCCGCAACTCCTCCCCGGCCCGTATCGCGAAGAGCGTCTCGTGCCGGGAAGTGCGTCCGATGAACGCCGTGACGGAGCGCGCGACGACGGCCGAGACATCCTTGATGGTCCGAGTTGACGCGAGCGACACTCCCGCCATGCGTGCCTCCCGCTCCCGGAGCAGGCCGCGGCGGTGCGACAAGTTCAGCGACCACAGCCGCGCGAGCACCGTCAGGTAGAGCACGGTGGCCGTGGCGGCGATGTCGCCCTCGCGCACGTCGTTGTCGAAGAAGGCCAGGTAGGTCAGCAGGGCGGGGGCGACGAGCGTGGTGCTCGTCAGCAGGAGCAGCCGTGCCCGGGAGGCCTCGGCCACCCGTGGCTTCGCCGGCTGGGTCACCCCGCGCATGTCCGGGCGGAGGGCGGCCAGTCCGCACAGGGCGAAGCACGCGGTCCAGCCGACATCGAGGATCGTGACGACCTGGTCCGTTCCGTAGGCCCGGATTAGGCTGTAGACCACGCTGGCCAGCAGCCCGACGGCGACGCCCGCCGATATCAGCAGCAGGGATCCCCGGGGGGCCGTGCCGGGTGCCAGCAGCCTGGCCAGCGCCAGGATGACGATCACGTCTCCCACCGGGAAGCCGATCATGATCAGCCGCTCGTTACCGCTGAGTGCCGGGTTGAGGATGGTCGGCAGGACGCTGAAGATCCAGATCATCATGGCCAGGCCGAGCGTGACGGTGAACGCGTCGATGAGGCTCTGCCGGCCCCCGCCCGGGCTGCGCGCGCGGGCGAACAGCACGAGCGCGATGGCGATCAGGGGAGCCTTCGCGACCGACATGAGGTCCTCGACGGACAGGCCCGGCCCGACCGGATGGCCACCGGCGCCCCCCGCCAGCAGGCTGAGCTGCGCCAGGCCAAAGGACGCGGATGCCGCCACCAGCAGCAGCCACGGCGTCTTGCGGACCGGGGCGTTACGGAAGATCCCGGCCAGCATGGCCGCCACCACGCTCAGGTACAGCAGGATCCAGAGCTGTGTGCGCAGGCCGGGCAGGACGATGTACGCCACGATGAGCGCCGCCATCCAGGCGGCGTAACCCGCTTGAATCCCCACCCTTCCCCGCTTCCCCCGTCGGACACAGCATTCCCACCGCAGTTACGTTACGCACTCCGGCAACTACAGTGCATCTCAACTACCGCGCATCTCAACTTCAGTGGATCTCAACTTCAGCGCATCTCAACTTCAGTGCATCCCCGGGACAACGGGACCGGATGGCGGAGGGGCCGGTGCGCCCCGTGATAATGCGCTTTGCCGTAGTTTTTCCCGGTAAGCCGTCGCGCCAACCAAGACGGCCGCGTGCACTGCCCGGGCGATCCGGGCACCCCACGGGGACCGCGGCCCGGTGAAGTCCTCGGCCTCCCCACCTGCGAGGACATGGCCAGTGGCAAGGGCCACGGCACTCGTCGGGGCGGCCACGCAGATCGCATCGGAGGCCGTCCCGGTGCCGGGGAACCCCGCCTCGATGACGGCCTGGGACTTGGCCTCCGTCGCGGTGACGACCGCGTTCACGAAGGCAGCCGGGGTCAGCGGGACGGGCACCGAGACCACGATGTTGATCGTCCCCGGGTGCCATCCCCCGGCCGGAGCTTGCCCTGGCCCTTCCCTTCCCCGGTCCAGGCCCCGGATCGGGGCGAGCTCAGGGTCCGGTACCCCGTCCGGAGCGGCCGCCCAGGTCGGCACCCGGATGCCCACCGTGGCCGCCGCCTGCACGCCCTCATCGTCGCGCTGCACGATCTCGGTGACCTGCGCGGCCGTCAGCAGCCCGACGCCCGGCCCGTCCAGGCCAAGCCCGGCGGCTAGCTCGGCCAGGTGCGCCGCCGGGTCGGTCCGGCGGTACCAGCCCGGGACCTGCGCGTTCAGCACCCACTCGCGTGCTCCCAGGCCCCCGCCGAGCACGCCGCTCGACATCATCGTCCACCCCGGGCCGGGCTGCCACAGCGCCATGGCCAGCGGCTTGGCGGCCATCTCGTCCTCGGCGGCCTCAGTCCGCCACCGGAGCTCTACTCGCATGGTTCCTACAAGTACCCCACCGCTACCGCACCTCGGCCACCATCGCCCCAGCCTGCGATCCGCCTGGATCGCGGCGTGCGCAAGGGGCCTCGCCAGTGAGATGCTGTCCGGGTGGCTGGCGGATTCCGTGCCCCCTCGACCGGGGCCGTCGTGCGGGCAGTGCTGTTCGACACCTTCGGCACCGTCGTTGACTGGCGGTCGGGCATCGCAGCCGCCGTCGGCGAGTTCGTCGCCGCCCACGGCCTCGCCGTTGACCCCGCGGCGTTCGCCGACGCCTGGCGGGCCAGGTACCAGCCCGCGATGCGCGCGGTCCGCTCGGGAGCCAGGGCGTTTACCGTGCTGGACGTGCTGCACCGCGAGAACCTGGACGACGTGCTGCGCGCGCACGGGCTGGACCCGGCCGGGTTCGACCGCGCGGAACTGGATGGGCTCTCCCGTGCCTGGCACTTCCTGCCGCCGTGGCCGGATAGCGTCCCGGGAATCAGCGAGATCAAGGCCGGCTATGTCGTCGGGCCGCTGTCGAACGGGAATACCGCCCTGCTGCTTGACATGGCCAAGGCGGCGGGCCTGCCGTGGGACCTGATCCTCGGCTCGGACGTGACGCGCGCGTACAAGCCCGACGCGGCGGCCTACCGGCGCCCGGCGGAATACCTCGGCCTCGACCCCGGCCAGGTCATGCTGGTCGCCGCGCACGCCGCCGACCTTGCCGGGGCACGGGACGCGGGCCTGGCCACGGCCTTCGTCGCCCGCCCGGACGAGTACGGCACGACCCGCGCCAGCGGGGCCAGCCAGACCACGGCCAGCGAGGCCGCTGCGGCCTGGGACTGGGACCTGAATGGCGAATCAATCGTCGCCCTCGCTCGGCAGCTGTGACGATCGGGTTTCATCCAGGATTCATCCAGGTTATTAAGAACAGGTTAATATAAGTATATTCTCAGGTAATTGTATGGATTTAGGACTACTTTAGCTGCGCATGCGGAGAGGTGCCGGTATTACCATCTTGGCGGGGATTGTTACCGTTATGTTCTCTTCGGGATGCGGAATTGTGAGCAGCGGTGCCGACGGCGGGCCTGAAAGCGCCGCGAAGGTGGTCGCGAAGAAGGCGATCGCCTGGAAGGCGCCAACCCCGAGCCCGAAGCCGAAACCGAAGCCCAGGGCCGGCCCGACCGCGCAGCAGCTGGTCACGGCGGCCGTGGGTCCGCTGTTCGACGCCGACAACGACGACGCCGGCCTTGCCGTGCTTGACCTCACCACCAGCCAGTGGGTGTCCTACAACGGCAACCAGGAGTTCATCACCGCCAGCATCGCGAAGGCGGACATCCTCGCCACGCTGCTCTACCAGGCGCAGCAGGACAAGGGCTCGCTGTCGGCCCACGAGCAGAGCCTGGCGACGCTGATGATCGAAGACAGTGACAACGACGCGGCCACCGCCTTGTGGGACGATGCCGGGGAGGCGAGCGGAGTCGCGGCCGCGAACGAGGTCTTCGGCCTGAAGGACACCACGCCGGGGCCCGGCATCAAATGGGGAATCACCACCACGACGGCCAATGACCAGATCCGGCTGCTCCGCCAGATCTTCGCAACCCCGTCCAAGCTTTCCGCCTCATCGCAGGCCTACATCCGGCACCTGATGTACCACGTCTCGTCCGAGCAGGCGTGGGGCGTCCCGGTCACCGCCGACAGCGGAACTGACTTCGCGGTGAAGAACGGCTGGCTCCCGGCCCCCAAGCTATGGGCGATCAATAGCATCGGCTCGGTCACCCACAGCGGGGACCACCTGCTCGTCGCGGTGCTGTCGCACTACAACTACAGCATGGGCGGCGGGATCGCGGTCGTCCAGGGAATCGCGACGAAGGCCGCCGACGCGGTTACCCACTACCGGCCATCGTCGTCCACGACCGGCTAACCGCAACCCAGCCCCTCGCATACGCTGGGTTCCGTGGCTGAGTTTGCGGCGGTCGTGCTGGCCGGCGGGAAGTCCTCGCGGATGGGGACGCCGAAGGCCGCGCTGGAATGGCACGGCGCGACACTGCTGCACCGCACGGTCGCGATCGTGGCCCGCGCGACCAGCGGCCCGGTCGTCGTCGTCCGCGCCCCCGGCCAGGACCTGCCAG
>JAICUO010000810.1 GCA_025935815.1 Streptosporangiaceae bacterium | reverse complement strand
GGCGACGTGCGTGGGGTGGCGCACCACCGTGTACGTGTAGACGGTGCCGGTGCCGGCCACCTCCCGCCAGCCCGGGCCGACCCGGTGGCAGTGCGGGCAGGCGGGCAGCGGCGGGTGCCAGGACCGCCCGCACGCCGGGCACTGCTGCACCACCAGCCGCCCTTCGCGGGCCGCCTCCCAGTAGGGGCGGGTCAGGTCCGTCATGCCGGGGATGATGGCCATTGGCGGTCCCCCTTAGCGAGCCAGGATCGTGGCGCTGCCGGCGGGCGCGCCGACCAGGGCGACCGACGCCCCGCGGACCTGGTTGACGGCCGTGCCGCGCAACTGCCGGACGGCCTCCAGCACGCCGTTCATGCCGTGCAGGTAGGCCTCCGACAGGTGCCCGCCGTGCGTGTTGACCGGCAGCGGGCTGTCGGGACCGGTGCCGGCCTCCGTCACGTGCCGCCAGGCCTGCCCGTCGGCCACGAAGCCGTAGGATTCCAGGGAGCGCAGCGGCATGTAGGAGGTGGCGTCGTAGAACTGGGCGACGTCGATGTCGGATCGCGTCACGCCCGCGTCGGCGAACAGCCGGTCCGCCGTCGCCGGCGGGAACAGCTCCAGCAGCTCTCCGGTCACGTAGATGCCCATCGGCTCGCGGTAGGGGCTGATCGTCTGCGTGGCCGACAGCACGTGCACCGGGTCGGCGCGCAGCGACCGGGCCATGGCCGCGCTGGTGATGACGTACGCGCAGGCCCCGTCGTTTTCCAGGCACAAGTCGAACAGGCGCAGCGGCTCGCTGATCATCCGCGCCGCGCGATAGTCCTCCCAGGTCATCGTCCGGTCCCGCATGAGGGCGCTGGGGTTGGCGTTGGCGTAGGCGCGCTGGGTGATCGCGATGGACCCCAGCGCCCGCGTGAGGTCCTCGTCGGTCAGCCCGTTGACGATCGCGTACCGGCGCGCCCACAGCGCGAACAGCTGGCCCGGTGACATCAGCCCGTACGGCCACGCGAAGGACCGGTTGTCCTCCTCCGCCACCACGACGTCCGCTGCCGGGGGCCCGCCGCGCGGAGCACCAGCGTCGGCCCGGCCGAACCGGCCGCCCTTGCTCTGCGACAGCGCCCGGTACACCACCACGACGCGAGCCAGCCCGGTCATGACCGCGGCGGCCGCGTGCGCGATGACGGCGCCGAGTGCCTCCCCGCCGAGCGGCGACTCCGCGAAGAACCGCAGCTCCGGGATGCCCAGCGCGCGGACCAGCATCGGCTCGCTGACCGGCTCGAAAGGAGGCGCGAACCGGCACATGCCGTCGACGTCGGCCGGCTCGAGCCCCGCGTCGGCCAGCGCGGCCAGGATCGCCTCGATGGCCAGGTCCCAGGCGGTGCCGGGCAGGGCCTTGCCGTAGGCGGTCTGGCCGATGCCCACGATGGCGACTTCACGGCGGATCATGGGCGGGAGCTAGCCGGCGGCCGGGGTGCGTTGCGGATGACCTGGCCCTTAGTCGTGGCCTGCTCTTCGCCCGGCCGACCTTCGCCTGGCCAGCCTTCGCCCGGCCAGCCTTCGCCCAGCCAGTCACGCAGGACCTCGGCGGTGTGCTGGCCGGGCTGGGGCGGGGGCGTGACGCGGGCGGGCGAGCGCGACATCCGGACGGGGTAGCCGGGCAGCGTGACCGGGCCGCGGCCGGGGTCATCGACGGTGACGAAGATGCCGCGCTCGCGCATGTCCTCATCGGCCAGCACCTCGGTGGTAGAGCGCAGCGCCCCGGCGGGCACCCCGGCGTCGCCGAGCGCCTTCATCGCCGCGATCTTGTCCAGGGTCGCGGTCCACCCGCGGACGGCCGCGTCCACCTCGGCCTTGTGCTCGCCGCGGCTGACCATGGTGGCGAACCGCTCGTCGCCGAGCAGGTCCTCCCGGTTCATGAGGGTGGCCATCCGCTCCCACTGCCGGTCGGAGCCGCAGTGGATGTGCACGTAGTCGCTCGGGCCGAACGGCGGGCACGGGTAGATGTCCGACGGCGCGGTGGTCACCAGGAACGGGGGCCGGTTGCCGAACCGGGGGGTGTCCATGTGCCGCTCGATCGGCCAGCCGAAGTGAATCCGCATGAACGTGGCGACCTGGTCGGTCATCGCGATCTCGACCCGCTGGCCGCGGCCGTCGCGCTCGCGCTGGTACAGCGCGGCCAGGATGCCGCCGACGAGCACCATCCCGGTGCCGGTGTCACCCACGTCCGGGCCGGGCTTCATCGGCAGCCCGTCCGGCTCGCCGGTGATGCCGGACGCGCCGGCGAACCCCTGGGCGATCGGGTCAAAGCAGGGGAACGCGCCCCACGGGGAATCGGCGGCGAAGCCCTTGACCTGGGCGTAGATGAGCCGCGGGTTCAGCCCGGACAGCACGTCCCAGCCGAGGCCAAGCCGCTCGATGACGCCGGGGCTGAAGTTCTCCACGAAGATGTCGGCGCGCTTGGCCAGCTCGCGGGCGGTGGCGACGCCGGGACCGGACTTCAGGTCCAGCTCGATCGACTTCTTGCTCGCGTTGTTGAGGTAGAACGCGATGGCGTCGTAGCTGTCCCGGCTGCCCGGCGCGATGACCTTGACGACCTCCGCGCCCAGGTAGGCGAGCATCAGCGTGGCCGACGGGCCGGCCACCTGGTGGGTGAGGTCGAGCACCCGCACGCCGTCGAGCGCGCGCCGCTGGCCGGGGTCATGGTCGCCGGGGCCGCACTGCTCCTGACTCATAGGCCGGAAGGTATCTGACCCGCTGGCCCGCGGCAATGCGCCCCGGCACGAAGAACACGGCCCGCATCCTGTGCCGCCGGCTAGCCATTTCCGTCACTGCGCGCGAGCACGTCAGGCGCTCAGCGCAGCCGCCACCGCACGAGGTCGCCTGCCGAGCTGACGTTCACCAGCACGCGCGCGCCCAGGCCGAACGCGATGGGGTCGGTGCGGAACGTGCCGCCGCCCGGCAGCAGCGCGAGGCGGCCGCCGGTGGCGGCCGACCACACGCCGACCGTGCCGTCGGCGAAGCTGGCGGCGACCAGCCCCCCGTCGGGACTGAACGCGACCTGGTACGTGGTCACTGTCTCCTGCGCGGGGCTGCCCGCCAGCGCGCCGAGGAGATGCCGCCGGACGACATCCCACAGGTAGACGTTCCCGTCGCCGTCCCCCGCGGCGAGCAGCGCCCCTTTCTCCCCGAACGCCAGCGTGGTCACTCCCCCGTTGAGCCAGTCCCCGGCGGGGTCGGACAGCGTGGTGATCAGCGCGGC
>JAICUO010000266.1 GCA_025935815.1 Streptosporangiaceae bacterium | reverse complement strand
CTCCGGAGCCAGGTGCGAAGGTTCGAATCCTTCTGGGGGCACTTTTTATGCCTTATGCCTGTCTTCTTCGTTTCTGGCTCCTTCGGATCCCGGGTTGCGCCCTAGCATCCCGGAGCTTCGCACTTAGCCTGGTGGCCTGTAAGAGTGCGTAGCTCCCCCGGACGGAGGAGCTATCCCATGCCTGCTCGTAAGCGATCCGCCGCCTCACCCCGTGGTGCCGCTGGTGTTGGCGCGGCGCTGGCCCGGAAGAACCCGCTGCGGGTCGCTGGTGACCCGGTGCCCGTGATCGGGGGTGCCGCTGCGGTCGTGGCGCCTGTGCGGCTGCGGACCGCGTACACGCCGCGCGTGAGATGCGGCAGATGATGAGCGAGTTCGGGGACTGGCTGCGGACGCAGACGAATAAGCAGCGTCGGCCCTTCCAGGAGGAGACGATCCAGGCGTACACCGCCGCAGCACTGACGCTGAGCGCGTGGATGGAGGCCGAGGCCGTCTCGGGCGGCTTCACCGCGTGCGATACGGGGGTCTTGAACCGGTTCTTCCGCTGGTACTACGAGGCGCACAGCCAGGGCGGGACGAATACGAAGCAACGGAACCTGCGGCACTTGTTCTCGTGGCTGGCTACCGCGTACGGGCACCCGCACCCGTATACGGACGCTCTTGTGCGGTGTGCACCGAGACGGTTGACGTCCATCCGCGTACGCCTTCGAAGTCAACGGCCCGTGCACATGGGTGAAGGTCGGCTGACTGGCCCTTTCGCGAGACACATCTCCACTTTCCTGCCTCCTGGTTTAGCCGCACGGGCTATCACGCCGGGAATACTCGTAGTCGTGGATACGCCGCAGTATCCCGGCTGCTTCAAGACCGTCGTCGCATGATCTCCAGAAGAAGGCTGGCTGCCAGGTGCCCGCCTCAGCAGCGACGATGTCGGCCGACCATCGGTCGATGAAGTTCTTGTGCTCCTGCTCTGATGCCTCGGGCGTGTTCATGGCTGCCGCGAGCTCAGCGGGGGTCATGTGACTGGCGCGGCGGAACAGTGACAGCACTTTCCCCATCCGCGCACTGGCGGCCTCCAGAGTTGCCGCGCACGTGAGGGCGTAATATCTGCGGTCCCGGTATCGCGCCAAGCCCTCGCGGCGGATGACCGCCAGTGCGCAGACCGCAGTGGTAGTGCGGCAACCGTGACCGCTGGCGATGGACATCTCCCAGAGCCATTCGCCTGGCTGGAACACTCCGGCGGTGATGTCTTGCCGCAGGATTCCAGCGATGCGCTCGACATCCGCAGCGCCCTGGCGGATCACCGCGCCTGGCACCTGTTCCACCTCGCCGTCACCTCCCCCAGTGCGCCTCGATCAGCGCGCGCACCCAGTCGTCACCGCAGTTGTTTCGTGCTTCGCGCCATCCAGGCCGATGTGATCGTCCGGCATGAACACCGAGAGGAAGTGGGCTTCCAGTCTCTCAGCGCTACCACCGGCCCCACACATGCAAAAGAGATTCGCCTCCCCCTCCAGGTGCACCAGCCCGTCGGCCGCCTTGCCGTTGTCGGGGGCGAACATCTCAAAGAGGTGATCGCCAATCGTCTCGTCTATGCCTTCAGCTTCGGTGAAGCCGCAAGCGCAGTTTTGGACAGTCACGCAGTCGCCTTTCGGTTTGATTCGCAGTAGGGAGAGCTTGAGAGCCTCATAGGTGGAACTCGGCCCATGCGCACTTGCCGGACTGGGCGGGGAACCAGCCCCAGTCGGCCGAAAGGGCGTCCACCACCAGGTCCAGGCCGCGCCCGGACACATCGTCGGTGCCCGTCGTACGGCGGGCGGGGGCTCCGGGCGCCTGATCCCAGACTTCGGCACGCAGTGTGGCTCCGTCGGTGAATAGGCCGAGCCAGACCACCAGCATGCGCCCATCCATATACAGGGGCTTATCGTCGGGTCCGGTGGACGCGTTCACGGCGTTCGTGACCAGCTCACTGATCACTGTCTGGACGTCATGAGCCAGGTCACCGCCGATCCGCCAGGACCTCAGGACGGTGCGCGCATGCGCGCGGGCCGCTGCCGCCGCCGTAGGCAGCGCACCCAGCGGCGGCATGATGCTGGAGGCTGGCCATCTGGAATCAGGCGGGCTGGCCGTTGGGATGTATTCCGGGGCGGCGGGCAGGGGGCCTGTCGGTGGCATTTCATCGGGATCTTTCTCGGGGGTGCGGGAAATGATCGTGCCTTGTCATCTACAGTCAGCCTGCCGGGCCTGGCCGTAGTCTGGAAGTGTTGGCCTGTTGACAGCACGCAGCCGTCAACGGCCATCACCCCAGCAGGTCGGCCTCCCACGCGATCGGCACACGCGATGACTGACTTCGCCGAAGTTGTGCGGCGACACATGGAACGACGCGGCATGTCGCTGCGCGCGACGGCGGCGGCAGCGCACTATGACCCGGGAATGCTGTCGAAGGTGCTCGCGGGGAAGCGGAACGCCAGCCCGTACCTGGCTGCCCGGCTTGACGAGGCGCTCGGCGCGGGCGGTGAAATCCGCGCCGCGGTCAGCGGCAGGCGGGCGGGCGGGAAGTCGAAGCCAGCGGCCTGGAGAGGCGCCACGCCGTCCGCCGCGGTGCTCGCGTTGCAGGCGGCGATGAACGGCGACCCGGCAGAGCTGGACGTCGCGGCCGACGGGCTGGCCGAGCTGGTGCGCTACTACGCGCACGCCGTCTCGGTCACGCCATCCGGCGGGGTATATGCGGAGTTGCTGTCGGCCCGGACGTTCGCCGGGACGCAGGCTGGCCGGACCTCGGTCAAGGGGCGGCCGGAACTCACTGTCTCGGCGGGGTGGCTGTCGAGCCTGCTGGCGATCTCGGCGACCGATCTCGGCGACCACGCGGCGGCGGTCGTGTGGTGCACCGATGCCGAGCGGAAGGCCGGGGAGGCGGGCTATCCCGAGTTGCTCGGCTGGGCGGCGCTGACCCGCGCGGCCATCGCCTATTACCAGGGAGACCCGGCCCGGTCGGCCACACTCGCCCGTCAGGGCCAGGCGGCGGCTCCCGCCGGATCAGCCGCGCAGGTCAAGCTCGCCGCCCAGGAGATGCGATGCATGGCCATGCTCGGCGACTTCGGACCGATGGCCGACGCCCGGCGGCGGGCATCGGCAGCCCTAGCACGGCTCACCCCGGGTGCCGCGCCGGCCGGGATCTACTCGCTCCCCCGTGCTGACGACCCGCCCTATACGGCTACATCCCTGCTGCTCGCGGGCCGCTACGCCGAGTCCGCGACGATGACCCGCGCCATCCTCACCAGCGCCTACCCGTCGCGGGCTGCCGGAGACCAGCCGACTAACTACGCCCGCACGCTGCTGATCCTCGCGCTTGCCGCCGCAGGCCTTGGCGACATCGACGAGGCGGCCGCCAACGGGGCCGAAGCGCTCAGCGCGGGCCGGATGGTCTGGCCGACCCTGGTCCTGGCAGGCCGACTCGCCCGGCAACTCGACGCGACATCTCCCGGCTCACCGCACGCGGTCGGTTTCCGCGAGCGCTACGCGGACGCGGGCAGCCGCCTAGCGCTACCCGCCGGGCCAGGAGGGCAGGAGCGGTGACAGACGAGCCGCCCGAGCAGGACGCCGCCCAGATCACGGCCTACGTCGACATCGACGCCCCGCCACCCGACGGCCACCCCGCCGTCCTGGTGCTGTTCGGTACCAACCAGGCCGCACCCGCCCAGATCGCCGCCGAGCGCTACCACCGGGGCGAGGCACCGCTGATCATCGCGACCGGCGGGGTCAACCGGCACACCGGCATCATCGAGGGACGCGAGTTCGCCCGCCAGCTCCACGACGCCGACGTGCCAGCGAGCGCGATCCGCGTCGAGGACCAGTCAGCCGACACCTGGCAAAACGTCGACTTCTCCATGCCCTATCTGCGTGAGGCGCTCGCCTCTGGACTGCGGCTCGCCGTCGTCTCTAAGTGGTACCACCGGCGCGCCGTCATGGCCCTGCACACCCGCCTGCCCGAAGCCGGGCCTCTGCACGCCATCGGCTGGGAACCGGTCTATGCCGGGACACTGGTCACCCGAGAGAACTGGCCGAAGATCCCAGACGGTAAGCGCCACGTGATCCGGGAATGGCAAGAGGTCTCCCGCCGGATCAGCGACGGCAGCTACTTGCCCGTGCAGAAGCGCGACGGCACCTGGCAATGACACTAATGCCGGCGGCCAGCACCCGGGGCCACCGCGAAGGTATCCCGAGAAACTCATCGCCTCCGACGCGGTCCCTCGGGATTCGAGCCGAAGGTGTCCCGGAGGTGGCGATCTTGCCTCCACACGCCGCTTGCGAGGCGAGTCCAGTCTCAGACGGCAACTCGGTGCCTCATCCTTAACCGGGTCATCACGGATCTCGATCTACGAGAGCGCTATTTCGCGATGGTTTGCGATAGTCGCGCGATTCTCGGTACGTTTTGGGGTCACGAGGCAACGCGATGGGGGTGGGGCGGCAATGACCACGGTGGCACCTGGCTGGTACCCAGATAACTGGGCTCCCGGGATGGTCCGGTGGTGGGATGGGACACAGTGGACCGAGCACGTGCAGCCAGGTCAGACAGTCGGGACTGGCGAGCAGGCATTCGACCTCAACGTTGAAAAGGTCTTGGAGCATTGGTCGGTGCCCTTCGCGATCCGTGAGCTGATCGCCAACGCCCTAGACGAGCAGATGATCACCGGCTCGCAGGAACCTTCTATCTTCAAGGATGCTGGCGGCCGCTGGCACATCGTGGACGCGGGCCGGGGCATCCGGTACGAGCACCTCACGCAGAACGAGAATGACGAAAAACGGAAGCATCCTCAGGTCATCGGCCAGTTCGGGATGGGTCTAAAGGATGCGCTCGCGGTCTTCGACAGGCGTCAGGTAGGCATCGTCATCAACTCGCCGCATGCGGTCATCACCACCGGGATGAGGCCCAAGGAAGGGTTCCCTGACGTCATTACGCTGCATGCGCTCGTCTCTAGGCCAGCTGAGCCGCAGCGTGTCGGGACGGACGTCATCCTGACGGGTGTGACAGATCAGGACATTGAGACGGCGCGGCGCTTCTTCCTGCGGTATAGCGGTGAGCGCGTATTGGAAACAACTGAGTTCGGCGACGTGATCGAACGCTTCGATAAGCGTCAGCCAGCGCGCGTTTACGTTAAGGGGCTGCTGGTCGCTGAGGAACCCGACTTCCTGTTCTCATACAACATCACGAAGTTGTCGGCTCCCTTGCGCCGCGCGCTAAACCGCGAGCGCAGCAACGTGGGGCGGACCGCGTACTCAGACCGGGTCAAGGCAATCCTCAAGGCTTGCACCTCAAGCGAGGTCGCTGGCCCCCTCGCTGAGGACCTGAATGCCTTTGCAGCCGGACGGTCACATGACGAGATCAACTGGCGCGACGTTGCCCTGCACGCCTGCCAGGTGCTGCAGACGAATGAGCGAGTCGTCTTCGTCAGTGCCTGGCAGATGGCACAGGACACAGCGCAGGTGCGATACGCGCAAGCCGACGGCTACCGGATCGTTGTAGTACCGGACGACATCGCCCGCTCACTTGGAAGCCTCTCCGACCTGGATGGCAAGCCGATGGTCAACCTGGATCGGTACCGCGACGACTGGAACGACAGTTTCTCGTTCTCCTTCGTAGACCCCGCTGCCATGACCGCGCAGGAACGCGCCGTCTATGCACGGACCGGAGAGATCAGCGCACTGGCCAGCATCGACCTGTCGCGCCGAGGTATTGCTGTGCTGGTGTCCGGAACCATGAGACTGAGCGACGGCGGCGACCCAGTACTCGGAGTCTGGGAGGCAGCGGACCGACGGATCGTCATACGCCGCGACCAACTTGCGAGCCTGGCCAGCTATGCCGGAACCCTGCTCCACGAGATTGGGCACGCGTCAAGTGGGACCACGGACGGCACGCTCGACTTCGAAACCGAGTTGACCCGCTTGCTGGGTGCCACAGCAGCCAGGGCATTGGGCGGTACACGATAGCGGTTGAACTCAGCCGCTGTGGGGAGCTGCGTCGTACTCAGCAACCGGGAACGGGATGATGTACGTTGTCTGCACTCGCTTTTTCGCAATGAGGCGGGCGAGCTGCTCACCGCCGAGTAGCCGCAAGCCGAACTGCGCCGGATCACCCTGCCGCACGTTGTCCACGACGTACACCCAGAAGTTCGGGTTTGCTTCCGCTGCCGCCACCTGGCGCGCTTCAAGCCAAAGATCCTGCCCACGCGCCGTACTGCCCGCTGCCTTAACCTCGATGACCCGACCCTCGCTCTCAATGTCACCAGCGGCCCCCTTACCACGAGAGTCAGTCGCCGTCCGGGCTTGGGATCTCTCATAGGCGACCACGAAGGCGATAGCCGCATCCTCGATAGCTCGATTGCTTACCAACTCGGTCATCGCACTACTATCCCAGCTCGACAGCGCGCCCATCTGCACCTTTGGCCTCGGTGAAGCCACATGCGCACTGGATGATGGTCATGACGTTATCCCTTTCTGCTCTCGTTCGTGTCCGTCGATGGGGCGCGGCCGGGGAAGTTATGGCGGCGTGGCCGGGAGATGAGGAGAGGGGGGCGGCCTCCGCAGTCCCGGCCGCGTCGGCTTAATCAGGCGACTGATCGCGTCAAGGGTGGTCAATCAGCGCCCTGGTGACCTTGCCACCGTCTGGCCCACCTGGCAGGTAGCAGTCCCACTGCCGCCCGCTGAGCATGCTCACGATCCCCAGCCCTCGCCCGGACACGTCCGCTACGCCAGCGTCCCGCGGCTCGGGCACCGCGTCCCATACGACAACCATGACCTCGCCGCTGCCGGAGGGGCCGGAGCCGCCGAGCAGCCATAGCCGGACCGGCGGCCGCCCGCCTTCCCAAACGACCTTCTCCGTCGCGACCACGGAATTCGCCACCAGCTCCGACACGATCAGGGTCACCGCTTCGGTGAAGTCGCCCAGGCCCCATTCAGCCAGGACATTACGCACATGCCCGCGCGCCGAACCGGCAGCTGGACGGTACGCACCCAGCTCCAGGTAGGTGCGGGAACGGGTAGCCCTTGATCCACCCGCTATGTGGCGACCCTGAATGAGGGGGAATGGCGGGCGGTATCAGCGTGCTGGCAAAAGGCTGCATGGCTGGCTTCCCTTGCGGCGGGTTTCCCTGGCTGTCCGGGAGCCAGCACGGGGCCGGGAAGTGATGCGCCGACCGTCCGGGCCAGCTCTTCGCCGGGAACGACGAGGCTGTTGACCGAAAGGCTGCCATTTACCGCCTCTTCCACGCTTCATGGCATAAGCTATCGCCAGGAAAATTCTATATCCGCCATGACATGAAAGAGTGCGCCGCGATGCCGCCAAGAACGCAGTCCCGCGACCCGAACACCGACGTCGGCGCCGCCCTGGGCAGACAACTACGAATAGCCAGGATCAACGCCGGGTTCCGCAGCGCGAAGGCGCTCGGCGACGAGATCGGCACGCACGAGACCGTCATCGCCAAGGCCGAGACCGGCGAGAGGCCACCAACGGACGAGGTATACGGCCCCTGGATGGAAAAATGCGGCATCACCGGCCGGCTGCGCGAGCTCTACGACGTGGTCCTGCTCCTGGCCCGCGTCAAAGACGGCGGCGCCGTCAAGATCTGGTTTGCCGGCTGGGTCGACGCCGAGGTAAAGGCGCACACGCTGCGGTTCTGGCAGCCGATCATCTTCCCCGGCCTGCTCCAGACCGAGGCCTACGCCCGCGAGACATTCCGCGTCATGGGCCTGGACGACGACCAGGTCAAAGAGCAGGTCGCCACCAGGCTCCGGCGCCAGGAGATCTTCAGCCGCCCCGGACCGCTGAGCGTCATCGTGGTGCTAGATGAGTCGGTGCTGTACAAGCTCATCGGCACGCCCCAGCTCATGCGCGACCAACTGGAGCACGTTATCGGCCTATCCAAGCGGCACGAGGTCATGATCCACGTCCTGCCGAAATCGGTCGGCGCCAACGCCGGCCTGGGCGGCCCGGTCAGCCTCGCGACGGCCACGGGCACCCCGGATGTCCTGCTAACCGGATCGCTGATAGAGGACCAGGTGACCACCGACCCCGCCCAGGTGATCATGGCGTCGGCTACCTTTAACCTAGTTCGCGCCGATGCGGCATCACGCACAGGCAGCAGAGACATCATGGTGAAGGCACTAGAGACATGGAACAGCGAGTAGACCAGCGCTGGCGCAAGTCCAGCTACAGCGGCAACGGCGGAGAGGCCTGTATCGAAGTCGGCAGCACGGCAGCCGACGTCCTCGTGCGCGACACCACCAACCGCACGGGCACACTCCTCACCATCCCCGTCACCGCCTGGCGCGCCCTCCTCGCCGAGATCCGCGCCTAACCACGCGAGCAGATCCCTTCCACGCTTCCGCAAATGCACCGCGCTCGCGTTCACCCTGGCAGCCCACATCAACACGGCGACAGCGAGCCGCACTCCAGCCCCGGGGACGCATTTTTTGCACTTAGCCGGAGATCTCATGGATGCAGACATACCCGAGAGTCGTAAGACCCTCGGACTCGTAGAACCGCTCGGCAGCCGCCCCTACCTGCGCGTTGAGCACCTTGTACGCGGCACCCATGGCCTCCCCCCGCGTCGTGGATGCCCGCCACAGCGCCCGCCCGTATCCCTTGCGGCGGTAGCCGGGATGAACGGCGAAATACTGCGGGGGCACCGTGCGCTGCCCAATGGCGTCGGTCATGACCGATAGTGGCCCGACCGCGCCGACAATCCCGTCCTCATCGAGGGCGACCAGGATCGGGCCGGTGACCGTTCCCAGCTGGACCTGTTCGTAGAGGAACGCGAATCCATCGGCGGCCATCTCCGCGGCGAAGGCCGGGAAGGTGCTGGCGGCTGGACAGGTGTCCAGGTCTGTGATGCGCAGCTCGCGGGGCTGCTGGTCGCTGGGTGTGTAGTTCTTGAGCATCAGCCGGGTGCGCGCTCCGGCGGCCTGGTCCTGGGTCCAGATCACGCGGGCGGATCGAGTGCCGTAGGTGGCGCGCCACTTGGCGGCCCACTCGGCTACCTGGCCCATGTCGGGCCGGTCGTGCCCGTAGTGGTAGACCTTCAGCGTGCCCTGGCCGCGTGTGTTCAGCGCGGGGATAACCGTCAGGCCGGGAGCGTGGATGACCTCCCCGGTGATGACCTGCTCGTCCTTGGCGGCCAGCCAGCGGGCGTCCTTGTCGTAGGGCAGGAACTGGCCGGTGCCCGCGACTGACGCGATCGCGTCGAACAGGATCGCGCCGATGGCGTCGGGATGCACGGCACCGAGGGTCGGGACGTAGGGAACCCGCACCACGGCGCTGAGCCATTCCTCCCGGAACCGCATGCGCAGGAGCGTAGTGATTCCGGGGCGCGCGGAAGGCCCTTACGCGGGAAGTGAGGGCCCTCCGCGTGGTGCCGCGCTAGAACGGGTTGTCGTCGCCGGCGCTGCATGAGCACAGCGCTGACTCTGACAGCGTGTCCAGGTCCTCGATGAACTCGATGCTGGCTGCTCCCGCGTGGCGGGGCGTGATGGTGATATCGGTGGTCATCTGGCTTCCTCCTTCCGTTCCCTGTGCTGGCAGTAGGTGGCCAGCGGTGCCTTCGCCTTGCAGTAGAGGGTGACCAGGGGCATGCACGTGCCGCAGGTCCCCTGCAGCAGGCATCCCGTGCAGCCGCCTTGGCGCAGCAGCAGCCTGTCGGCGATGCCGCCGAGTTGGCGGAGCCCGTCGGTGCCTGTTTCCAGGAGGGGGATCTGGGGGTCGCGGCCGACCTTGCAGATGCTGGCCATGCCGTGCGGGTCGACGTGAAAGAAGGTGTGCCCGGCGTTACAGCCGGTGAAGACCTGTCGCTTGCGCAGGTGCTCAGCCGACTGGGCGGGCAGTGACTCCGCCCCGCCGTAGATGGTGGGCGTCATGTTGACGTACTCATCCAGCGGCACTTCGAGCCGCTGGGCGATCGCCTTCATCTGGGGGACCTCGTGCGCGTTGTGCCGGGTCACGATCATGCTCAGCGCCAAGGGCAGCCCGGCCTCGTGTGCAGCGTGCAGCCCTTTCCAGAACAACCTGAACGCCCCGCGCCGCCTGGTCAGCCGGTCATAAGACTCGGCGGTCGCCCCGTAGACGCTGATCGTGATCCGATGCGGCCGACGGGACGTGAGCAAGTCCAGGACAGCCGGACTCCACAGCCGGGACCCGTTGGTGAGGATCGACGGGACCATGCCCAGCTCGTGAGCGAGCTGGTACACGTCGGGGAATAGCTTGTCGATCATCGGCTCGCCACCGTTTTCCGTGCTTTGTTACCGTGTCTCTTTAGCGGGTTTCGGCTGCTTGATCGGGATGTTTGTCTATTTGCATTTGTCGGATAGGTCTTCGTATCTTCCTGGCTCGTGCAGCTGATCTTTTTCGATGGCCGGGGCTGGG
>JAICUO010000333.1 GCA_025935815.1 Streptosporangiaceae bacterium | reverse complement strand
CCTCGCGCGTTCCTCGGGTGTCGTCACTCGGCCGCTAACAGAATCAACGCTGGGGTGATCACCGATTTCTCACCGTTCGGGCGGCCGTTACTGCCCTCGCCCAACAGCCCGACGATGAGGCGGGCCGTCCCCCTCGGCACGCTAAGGAAGGCGAACCTTCCCGCCTCGTCCGCGGTGACCGCGATTGAGTTGTCCACCCTGCGCATCTCCACGCGGCCCGCCTGGGCCGGCGCCAGCCAGCCATCGACCCGCACGGTCCCGTCAGCGTTGCCATCGATCCTGATCATGATCGTGAGGCTGTCGCTGTCGAAGGTGATCGTCCGGCTTTCCTCCATGCCGCGAACCGCGATTGCCGCCTCATCGGACTCACTCGCGAAACGAGCGAGCTCCGCGTCCAGGTCCCGCAGCGCGATCGCGAACCGGATGCGCTCCGGCAAGTCCGCTGGCATGGGGTCCACCGACTCGAACACCTCGCGTATCGCGCCGATCAGGCCAGCGTCATCTGCGATCATCGGATGCCCTCCTCTGGCCCCAAGGCGGTCCGCAGTTTATCCAGGCACCGGCCACGCGTCGGCCCGACGCTCCCGCGTGGCATGTGCAGGGTGGCCGCCACCTCGTCGTAGTCGGGACGAGGCACGAAGGCCACGATTCGCAGCAGTTCCTGACATCGCTGCGGCAGCGTGAGGAAGGCCGCCCACAGCTGGCGGTACTCCTCAGCCATGATCACGCTCTCTTCGGAGCCTGGCCGCGGGTCCGGGATCGCGATGAGCCACTCCTGGTCCGCCGGCGACTGCTTGCGATCCGCCTTCTTGACCCTCCAGGCCTCGCGCCGGGTGGTGATCACCAGCCAGGCCGTGAGGGCGGCCGGGGTGTGGATGCCCTCCAGGTGCGACAGCAAGGACATCCACACGGTCTGGATGACGTCCTCGGCGTCCGCCGCGCCGAGCCCGGTGGCCCGGGCCACCTGCCACAGCACCGGCGTCAGCTCGGACACCAGCTCGGACACCGCCTCCGGGTGACCGTCGCGGGCGGCACTCACCAGGCCCGCGATACGCGCGCGGCGATCGTCTTCGCTGACGCGCCCGGGCACCGTGACTCCGTTGTCCACCATGATCATGCCGACGGTTGCAGGTGCTGGATGGCCCGCAGGGCCCGGTCGGTGGCGGGTCGGGCGCCGGTATTGTCCAGGCGCAGGCTGGCCTCGGGGGCGGGCCCGCTGAGCGGGTCGAGCATGGCCCGCACCACGTACGCGGCCAGCACCGGCGCCGAGAAGGACGTGCCGCTCCACACGACGAATCCGCCGCGGAAGTCGTCACGGTCCAGCGACTGGACGGTGGCTGACAGCGTGTCCCCGGGGACCTCGATGTCGGGGCTGCCCGGGCCGTTCACGTCGGCCGGGAAGGTGCTGACTACCGCCGCGCCGGAGGCCCAGGCCCGGACCCACCGGCCCGCGTCGCTGAAGGCGGTCCGTGAGCCGTTGGGGTTCAGCGCCCCGACGCTGAGCACCGGGAGGTGGCCGTCGGCCACGGGCCTGCCCGCGAACGCGGCGGGGTAGTACCTGCGGCGCGAGGTGGCGTTCCCGGCGGCCGTGACCACCACGACTCCCAGCCCCAGCAGCCGGTCGATGAGCCGCCGCAGCTCCGACGTGTAAGCCCGGCTGCCGTAGGAGTCGTTGTAGTAGCCAAGGGACAGCGACACCGCGTCGATCATGAGCGCCGGGTCGCCGCTCTCGTGGGACCTCGCCACGCGGGCGGCGACCAGGGCCAGGGCGTGCAGCAAGTCACCCTCGTAGACGACGCCGTCGCCGTGCATGATCCGGATGCTCAGCACCGTGGCGTCGGGCACCACCTGACGGACGATGCCCGCGATGAACGTTCCATGCCCGGTGTGGGAGTCGACGACGGGAAGCACGCTCTGAGTCTCCACCGACTCATCCCAGGGGTACCTGATCCGGGCCGACTTGGCGTCGCTGACGTGCTTGGCGCGCGCGTAGATGGCGTCCTGCATGCCCTGGTCGACCTGGATGAACCCGCCGTCCACGGTCGCGAAGCTGTCTCGCTCGGATGCGTACCCGTACCCCTGGTAGTCCGGCCCTGTCTCCACGTCGAGCCAAGGGTGGGCCCGGATGCCGGTGTCCAGCACCGCGATCACCGGCCGCCGCCCGTACTGCCGGGCGGACTCCTCGGCCGACTTGCGGGCTGGCGCCGGCATGGCGATGTCGACCGGGGAGCGCGCGTCCTGGGAGGCGTACAGGTACGAGGCGATGGCGGCGTTGCTGTGCACGATCGGCTCGCCGTCCGGGGCGTTGCTGTGCACGATCGGCTCGCCCGCGATGTTGCTGTGCACGATGGGCTCGCCCGTGATGGCCGCGCTCGTGAGCACGTGCTCCAGCGAGATCCGCTGCACGTCCTCGGCTTTCAGCGCCGGCTGGCCGTGGCGGTGGCCGGCCCGGGCGGCCGCGCGCAGCGCGGCCAGCGCCTTCCCGGCGTCGACGTCCCCGGTGTTGTCGGCGGCGTGCTGCAGCACGGCGGGGCGGGCCACGGCGATCCCCGCCTCAGCGGCGGGATCGGGGCCCGCCGGGGCGGGAACCAGGCTCATGCCGACGTCGCCGAGAACCTCGTTGATCTTGACCAGGCTCTCCTCGTCGTGCAGGTCAGGCGGCAACAGCAAGGTCCGCGCCCGGTACACGGTAGGCATCGGCGCCGGCCATTGCGCGTCGTCATCGTCGGCGTCGGGTGCCAGCACCCGCGCCGCGTGCCGCTGGAGGATCGCCGGCGCCGCGTACAGCGGCTCCGCGCCAGGCTCCACTTCCTCGTCTGGCGCTGCCCTCCTAAGGTCCTCGGGCGAGACGATAAAGCACTTCTGCATCGGTTCGCTCCCCGCATTCCCGACGTTGATTGCCCTTCCGCCGACTGCCCAGCAGCGTAGCGACACCGCGAGCCGTCTACCGGGCAAGAGGAACCCCAGTAACTGGAGATACCCATATTTTGTCACGATCAGATAACGTCACGCGGGCGGGCGGCTCGACCTAGCCGGTCATCGACTGTGCCCGATCTCGACACGCGGACGAAAACCGGGCGAAAATCGATGACTGCGGCCGTCGGCTCAACTGCTAGTTAATCACGGCGGCTCAGGGCACGCCATGAAGGCATACCGATCATCACGGGCACTTCGGCGTGGTTTACCGCCTTTCCCGGCCGGGCGATGCCATGATTGCCGTGAAATCCGATGCCTTGGGAGGTTCGCCTCGATGTGGGAGCGGCTGGAGAAGCGGGAGATCCAGCGGCGGGCGCTGCAGGCGCCGTTCGGGACACGGCCGCGGCCCGACCTGCCGCCCGGCACCGACCTCATCCCCAAGGTCAAGCACATCGTGGTGCTCATGCAGGAGAACCACTCCTACGACAATTACCTGGGCACCCTCACCGGGCCTGGCCTGTCCAGGCGGGGCGACGGGCTGCCGCATGGCCCCGACGGCGCGCCCAGTGCCGTCAACGTCTTGCCAAACGGGCAGCGGGTTCCCCTGCATCACTTCACCGCCACGACGCAGTCGCCCGGCGACCCGACGCAGGCCTGGAACGCCAGTCACGTCCAGTACGCCGAGGGGGCCAACGACGGGTTCGCGACCAGCGTGTACGCCCAGGTACCGGAGGGCGACCCGGCGGTTGCGATGGGGTACTGGACCGAGGACGACCTGCCCTTCTACCACGGGCTGGCGCGGACGTTCCCGCTGGCCGACCGGTGGTTCTGCTCGTGCCTGGGCCCGACCTTCCCCAACCGCCGGTTCCTCATCGCGGGCACCGCGCACGGGCTCATCGACGACCTGCCGTGGGACATGGTGGACTACCCCCCGGCCGGCACCATCTTCGACGCGCTGTCCTCGCATGACATCTCGTGGGTCAACTACCACAACATCCACCCGGTCTCCGTCATCATGCGGCGGCTGCTGGGGACCGGCGGGCTGCTCGCGCTGCGCCGACTCGCCCAGGTCGGCCACTGGCTGCCCGGCGTGGTGAACGCGGTGCGCGGCAACAAGTCGTTCACCGCCGACCTGTACCCGCTCGGGCTGGCCCGCGCCGCCCGGCACCTGCGGTCCACGCAGGCGTTCTTCGCGGACGCGGCCGCCGGGACGCTGCCTGCGGTGTCGATCGTGGACCCCGACTTCGGCTTGTACTCCGAGGAGAACCCGCAGGACATCACCGAGGGCGAGGCGTTCTCCGCCGCCGTGGTCAGCGCGGTGATGCACGGCCCCGGGTGGGCGGACACCCTGCTGATCTGGACCTACGACGAGCACGGGGGCTACTACGATCACGTCCCGCCGCCGGCGGCGGTACCGCCGGATGACGTCGAGGGCCGCAACTGGCAGCTCGGGCTGCCGTCATGGCTGCGGGCGGCGGCCAGCGCCATCCCGTGGGTCCGCGTGCAGCTGGCCCGGCTGGCCAACGCCGACGAGGGCCCGCCCGCCTTCGACCGGCTCGGGTTCCGGGTCCCGGCCGTGATCGTGTCCCCCTACGCGCGGCCGGACTTCGTCGACTCCACCGTCTACGACCACACCTCGGTGCTGCGGCTGATCGAGGAGAAGTGGAACCTGTCCCCGCTGACCCGCCGCGACGCGGCCGCCGCCGCGCCGCTGGCCGCCGTGGACCTCGACGGCGAGCCCGCGTTCCTGACTCCCCCGGTCCTGCCGGACGCCGGCGGCGCGGCGTTCCAGCCGCGAATCAGGCCCCTCACCCGGCTCCGGGCCCGGGCCCGGATGCGCTGATAAGCAGAGGAAATCCGCGCAGCGCTCGCCGATCATGACGGAGGCGGCGTTGGTGTTGCCTGAGGTGACGGCGGGCATCACGGAGGCGTCGGCGACGCGCAGGCCGTCAACGCCGTGAACGCGCAGGTCCGGCGTGGTGACCGCCAGCCGGTCGATGCCCATCTTGCAAGTGCCGACCTGGTGGTGGTAGCTGATCAGGTTCCGCATGCCGTACTCGGCGAGCTCCTCCCGCGTCCGGACATCCGGGCCGGGCGCGATCTCGCTGGCCCGCCAGTCCTTGAGCGCGGCGCCCGCGCCGATCTCGCGGGACATCGTCAGCGCGGCCAGCAGTGCCCGCACGTCCGCCGGGTCCTCCAGGTAGTGCGGGTCCAGGGCCGGCGCCTCGGCCGGGTTGGCCGAGCGCAGCCACAGCCTGCCGCGGCTCAGCGGCCGGATGATCCCGGCGACGATCGCGTAGCCCCAGCCGTAGTCGGGCACCGGGTAGCCCTCCACCGGCATCGGGAAGTGCGACATCAGCGGCTGCAGGTCGGGCGCGACCATCGCCGGGTCGCTGGCGGCGAAGAAGTGCGCCTCCAGGTAGTTCGCGGTGCCCGGCGGGATCTCCCTGGCGGAGGCGTACAAGGTGGTGGCCAGCGCGTGGTCGTGCAGGTTCTCGCCCACGCCCGGCAGGTCCGCGCGGACGTCGATGCCGAGCGGGCTCAGGTCATCGGCCGGGCCGATCCCGGACAGCAGCAGCAGCTGCGGGGAGCCGATGACGCCGCTGGAGATGATCACGTCCCCCGCCGACCAGACCTCCGCGGCGGCGGGTTGCGACGCACTCGCGGCCGGTCCCGTTGGGGATGACCATATCGTTCCGCCCTCCGCCACCCGCACTCCCGCTACCCGGCCGGCCCGGTCGAACAGCAGGGACTGGGCCTGGGTGCCGGTGATCACGGTGAGCAGCGGGCTATCGATGACGGGCAGGACGAAGGACGTCCACGCGCTCATCCGGCGGCCGCCGCGGACGTTCAGGTGGGCCAGGCCGACACCGAAGATGGACTCGCCGTTGCAGTCGTCGTTGCGCGGGATACCGTACTCGGCGGCCGCGTCGATGAAGGAGACCGTGGCCGGGTTCGGGTCGTGGTTGCGGGCGACCGGGAGCGGGCCGCCGCCGCCGTGGAAGGCGTTCGGGCCGTCCTCGAAGTCCTCGGACTTGCGGAAGAACGGCAAGACGTCCTCATACGCCCAGCCGGCCGCGCCGTTGTAGGCCCAGTTGTCGAAGTCCTCGCGGGCACCGCGAACGTAGATCATGCCGTTGAGGCAGCTTGACCCGCCGACAACCTTGCCGCGCGGCCAGAAGACCTGCGTCTTGCGGGAGTGCTCTTGCGGCTCGGTGGTGTACGCCCAGTCCTGCGGGGAGTTCCACAGCTCCCAGGCCCGGTTGGGCACGTGGATCGCCGGGTTGGTGTCCGGGCCGCCCGCCTCGATGAGCGCGACCTTGCGCCCGGCGTCGACCAGCCGCCGGGCGATGACGCAGCCGGCCGAGCCGGCACCGACGATCACGTGGTCGAATTCCGCGAACCTGCCGACCTCGCCGCTCATGCCGTCCTCCGCTGCTGTCCGCCCTGGCTTTTCAGCGGCACCGCTTTTCAGTGGCGCTGCTTCTCAGGGCGCTGCTTTCAGTGGCACCGCTTTTCAGCGGCACCGCTGCCCTTTGGAGGCATAGTGCACGAGTTGCGGGCGGACGGGAACAGGCGCGGCCACAATTTCGCGGACCCCGCCCTGAGCTGCGGGCCTAGCCGCCTAGAGCTTGCGCAACACGGTGACGACCTTGCCGATGATCCTCGCGTCGTCCCCGGGGATGGGCGCGTAGTCGGGATTTTGCGGGAAGAGCCAGACGCGGCCGTCGATCTTCCGGAACGTCTTGACGGTGGCCTCGTCGTCGTCCGACGTCCCGCTGCGGAACGTGGCGGCGACGATGTCGCCGTTCACCACGTCCGTCTCCTTGCGGACGACGACCATGTCGCCGTCGGTGATCGCGGCGTTGATCATCGAGTCGCCGACGACCCGGAGCATGATGAGATCGCCGCCCCCGACCAGCTGCTCAGGCAGCGAGATGACCTCCCCCAGCTCTTCGCGCGCGAGCGTCGTGTCGCCAGCGTGGATGGAGCCCACGAGCGGCACGGGGACCGTCCCGGCGTCACCTTGACCCGGGGCGGCGACCCGGACGACGGCGCTGCGGGACCGCCGCGCGGAATGGCTCAGGTACCCCTTCTTCTTCAGCGCCGATACCTGGTAGGCGACGCTCGACGGGCTCGCCAGCCCGACCCCGCTGGCGATTTCGCGCATGGTCGGCGGGTACCCGTTATCGCGGATGAAGTCCCCGTTGAACTGGAGGATCTCCCGCTGACGGCGGGACAGCTCCTGGTCGTCGGAGTCAGCCGAGTGCGCCATTGGCATTGTTAGCCCTCCAGTTCGATAGACCATGATGTCGCACCATACCATTGCGGGCCAACTTTCCTCAAACACCTCTTCGATAACTGCCGAACCGTGACCAGGCTGTCCCCGAGGGGCGTCCGGTAGTACAGCACCGACCGGCCCGCGCGGCGGCGGCTGGCCAGGCCCGCCTCGTGCAAGACCTTGAGGTGGCGGCCCACCGACCCGAGGGGCTGCCCGGTCAGCGCCACTAGTTGCGTCGTGCTCTTCGGGGTGTCCAGCCGGATCAATATCCCCGCGCGGGCCGGGCCGATCAGGGCGCTGAGCGCCGGCGGCACGCGCGCGGGCTGCCCTGGCGCGCCGCGCGCTGGCAGGCCAGGGCCCGCCGGGCCGGCCAGGAGGCCCGAGCACGGGTACATGACCGCGTACCGGTAGGGCTCGTCCCACGACACCCAGCCGTGATCCTGGGTCACGGGGACGAAGAACAGCGCAGACCCGGAGATCTCGCGGGGCGGGTAGTCCCGCGCGTTGACCTGCAGCCGGCCCTCGCCTAGCCAGCGCATTCCCGGCCGCATGTCGGCGAGCGCGGCGGCCCAGCCCCCCTGAGCCAGCCGCACGGTCCGGGCGACGATGTCGGCCTCCAGGACCCGGCGCCGGTGCGGCCAGTACGGGAGCACGGCCTCCGCCCAGATCCACCACAGAAGGTCAGCGGCTCGCCCGGGAAGATCCGGGCGGCGCAGGAAGGGCGGGACCACGCTGCCCATGTCGACGGACAACTCGGCGAGCGCCAGGTCGGACGGCAGCTCGCGGATGCGCACGAGCTCGGCGGCGAAGGTTTCCTCAGCCGGGAGTCCTAGGGGCGGCATGGTGAACAGGCCCGCGATCCAACGGGGCGCCACTCCCGCCGTCACCAGCGCCGCCGTGACCGGGTCGGCCGCCAGCCGCGCCAGGTAGGCGGGCCGGTGCGCGTCGAGCCAGGCGCGTCCCTGGGCGTGCGGCGCGGTCCCCCGCACCAAGGTGATCAGGCTCGCCGTGACCTCAGCCAGCGGTGAGACGACGAACCTGCCGCCCGCGAGGGTGTCCGCGCTGACCTGCCACCAGCCCATCGTCGCCGCTCCCGCGCGTGATGTTTCGCCTCCACGCGAAACATTACGCTCCCGGCCCGGCGCGGACGAGGCTGGACGGCGTGCGCACCTACACCGAGGTCTTCCGGGCTCCCGAGTTCACGGCACTCTTCGCGTCGTCGTCGGCCCAGGTGGCGGCGTCGACGATCAGCGGGCTGGCGGTCGGCACGTACGTGTACGCGCGCACTGGCTCGCCGCTGCTGTCCGCCCTCGCCATGTTCGGGCCGTCACTGGCGCAGCTGGCCGGCGCGACGGCGCTGCTGTCGGCGGCCGACCGGCTCCCGCCGCGCGCCGCGATGGCGTGGATCTCCCTCGCCTACGGGCTGGGCACGGCCGCCCAGGCGATCCCCGGCCTCCCGGTGGGGGCCATCTT
>JAICUO010000840.1 GCA_025935815.1 Streptosporangiaceae bacterium | reverse complement strand
TATCTTCATATGTGTTCGGGTTTTGCGGGGCTATAACCCCGCAAAACCCGAACATATAAGCGATTCAGTCCGCCGGATGCGAACCGGCAGTCAGCCGGGGCTCGCTGGGCGGGAATCAGGCCCTGAGCTCCTCGCATGCCTCGGCGCTGCTGTCGCGGAGGAAGTTCCAGCACCTGGCCGCCTCGTCGGATTCGCCGATGGCGTCCGCGGCACGCGCCAAGGCGGCCAGGCAGCGCAGGAAGCCCTGGTTCGGGGCGTGCGACCACGGGACCGGGCCGTGGCCTTTCCACCCGTTGCGGCGCAGCGCGTCCAGGCCCCGGTGATACCCGGTCCTGGCGTAGGCGTAGGACTCCACCGCGTTCCCCTTGGCCAGCGCGTCCTCCGCGAGCAGCGCCCAGGCCAGCGAGAACGCCGGGTACCGGGCGGCGACCTCTACCGCGGTCGTCCCCTCGGCGATGAGGGCGCTCGCCTGCGGCGTGTCGGGCAGCAAGGTAGCGGGCGGCTCGCCCAGCAGGTTCACAGATGAGCTCATGCCCGCAGTCTGTCACGGACCGCGCGGCTAGTTACGCCGGGTCAAGGCGAGCATGCGCCCGCGGACTAGGTTTTACCTGGGCTGATTGGGTAATCTCAGTTCGCAAGAGCCCCTGTCGCGCTTGCCGTTGCCAGGGGCTTAGTCGTGTGGAAAGGCTAAGAGATGCCCGCCATCGTGCTAGTCGGTGCCCAGTGGGGCGACGAGGGGAAGGGCAAGGCCACCGACCTGCTCGGCGACCAGGTCCAGTTCGTCGTCAGGTACCAGGGTGGCAACAACGCTGGCCACACGGTGGTCATCGGCGATGAGAAGTACGCGCTGCACCAGCTTCCGTCCGGCGTGCTGTCCAGGCACTGCGTCCCGGTGATCGGCAACGGCGTGGTGATTGACCTGGCGGCGCTGCTTGAGGAAATCGACGAGCTCCAGGCGCGCGGCGTGAGCTGCGGCAAGCTACTGGTCAGCGCCAACGCGCACCTGATCATGCCCTACCACCGGGCGCTGGACAAGGTGTCCGAGCGGTTCCTCGGCAAGGCGAAGATCGGCACGACCGGCCGGGGCATCGGCCCCACCTACGGTGACAAGGTCGCCCGGGTCGGCATCCGGGTCCAGGACCTCTTCGATCCCGGCATCCTCCAGCAGAAGCTGGAGCTGACCCTGCGGGACAAGAACCAACTGCTGACCAAGGTCTACAACCGGCGCGGGATCGAGGCCAAGCGGGTCGCGCAGGAGTTCACCGCGTACGCCGAGCGGCTGCGGCCCTACGTCGCCGACACCGGCCTGGTCATCGGCCAGGCGCTCGAGGCAGGCGCGAACGTGCTGCTGGAGGGCGCCCAGGGGACGTTGCTCGACGTTGATCACGGCACTTATCCGTTCGTCACGTCCTCCAACCCGACGGCGGGCGGCGCCTGTGTCGGCGCGGGCATCGGCCCCACGCGGATCAGCAAGGTCATTGGCATCATCAAGGCGTACACCACGCGGGTGGGCTCCGGCCCGTTCCCGACCGAGCTCACCGACGCCACCGGCGAGTGGCTGCGCACGGCCGGCGGGGAGTTCGGCGTGACCACGGGCCGGGCACGGCGCACCGGCTGGTTCGACGCCGTGATCGCGCGCTACGCGACCCGCGTGAACGGGATCACCGACCTGTTCGTGACGAAGCTGGACGTGCTGTCCAGCCTCGACAAGATCCCGGTCTGCGTGGCCTATGAGGTCGATGGCAAGCGGCACGACGACATCCCGATGACGCAGACCGAGTTCCACCACGCCAGGCCGGTTTACGACTACCTGGACGGCTGGGCCGAGGACATCTCCGGGGCCAAGGCGCTCAAGGACCTGCCGGCCGCCGCGCAGGCCTACGTCCGCACGCTCGAGGAGATCTCCGGCGCCCGGGTCAGCGCCATCGGCGTCGGTCCCCGCCGCGACCAGACGATCGAGGTCAACCCGCTGCTGTAGGCTCGCCCAACGTGCGAGTACTGGTTATCGGCGGCGGCGGCCGGGAGCACGCGATCGTCCGGGCGCTGGGCAAGGACCCGGGAGCCGGTGAGCTGCACGCGGCGCCGGGCAACCCGGGCATCGGCGAGCTGGCGGCCCTGCACGCGGTGTCCCCGGCCGACCCGCGCGACGTCGCCCGCCTGGCCCGCCACGTCGGCGCCGGCCTGGTCGTCATCGGGCCGGAGGCGCCCCTGGTCGCGGGGGTCGCCGACGCGCTGCGCGAGCACGGCATCGCCGCCTTCGGGCCCGGCGCGGCGGCGGCGCGCATCGAGGGCTCCAAGGCCTTCGCCAAGGAGGTCATGGCGCGCGCGGGCATCCCGACCGCGCGGTCCCGGACCGCCACCACGGCGGCGGAGGCGGACGCGGCGCTGCGGGAGTTCGGCCCGCCGTACGTCGTGAAGGACGACGCGCTGGCGGCCGGCAAGGGCGTCGTCGTCACCACCGACCTGGCTCGGGCCCGGGAGCACGCGGCCAGCTGCGCGAAGGTCGTCATCGAGGAGTACCTGGACGGCCCCGAGGTGAGCCTGTTCGCGCTCGCCGACGGGACGACCGCGGTTCCGCTGCTGCCCGCGCAGGACTTCAAGCGCGCCTACGACGGCGACGAGGGCCCCAACACCGGCGGCATGGGCGCCTACACGCCGCTCCCGTGGGCGCCACCGGGCCTGGCCGGGCAGGTCATGGACACTGTCATCCGGCCCGCCATCGACGCGCTGCGCGCCATGTCCGCGCCGTACGCGGGGCTGCTGTACGCCGGCCTGGCCCTCACCAGCAAGGGCATGCGCGTAGTGGAGTTCAACGCGCGCTTCGGGGATCCCGAGGCCCAGGTGGTCCTGGACCGGCTCGCGACCCCGCTCGGCGGCCTGCTGCACGCCGCCGCCACCGGGGACCTGGCCCGCCTGCCCGCGCTCGCCTGGCATCCCGGTGCCGCGGTCACCGTCGTCATCGC
>JAICUO010000834.1 GCA_025935815.1 Streptosporangiaceae bacterium | reverse complement strand
CGGACTGGCGTTTCTCGTGTTCTTCGTGGCGTACCGGCCGCAGAACGCGGCGAACCTCTTCACCACGCTGGGCAACGGCCTGATGCACATGGCCGACGGCGTCGGGCAGTTCTTCTCCAGCATTGTGAGCTGACCGCAGGAGCGGTCATGGGGACCACACCGCCTCGGAGATGCGGTGTGGGGACACGTTGTCCTGGTTGATGCCGCCGCCGGCAGCGACCGCCGTGCATGATGGCACGCAGTACACAGCCGTGAGGTCTTCGTGCTCCACTGTGGACACAAGCACGGCGGCACCGGCTCCGGCGGCCACCGAGGGCGGACGAAGATCTCCTACTTGGCGCCGACGTCCACGTCCTGGGTTCGAGGGCCAGGCTGAAACCACGCAGGGTGAAGAGACCGCCGCGGCGGGCGCATCAGTACGGCGCGCCTATGTGTCCATGGGACTCGCCCAAAGCTGCGCCACGGGAGCTATGAGCGGGGCGCGTTGTTGCTGACTGGCGGCTGACTGGCCGAGGTTCGACATCTCCGGCCAGAAGGTCACCGAATCCGAGGTCGTCGTCCAAATCCGGACGAGCTGAGCCGGAAGCGCAGGAACGTCCGGCCGGCGAGCTCGACCTGTCCATCGGGCCGGAACCCGAACCGTCACCGCCGCTCGCTCACTTCCCGAACCCGGCGGCCAGGCCGCGCAGCAGGTTCCGGCGGCCGAACAGGTACAGGGCGAGCACGGGGAGCGCGGACAGCACCACGGCCGCCATCAGGCCGGGCACGTCGGTGCCGTACTGCCCCTGGAAGTTCCACAGGCCCAACGGGAGCACCCGTCGACTCTCGCTCTGCGTCAGTACCAGTGGGAACACGATCCCGTTCCAGGCGTTCAGGCCGCTGAAGATGGCGATGGTAATCAGGCCGGGCCGGGCCATCGGGACGACCAGCCGGGCGAAGGTACGCCGCGGGCCGGCGCCATCGACGAACATCGCCTCGTACAGTTCGTTGGG
Source organism: Streptosporangiaceae bacterium (assembly GCA_025935815.1). Classification (GTDB taxonomy): domain Bacteria; phylum Actinomycetota; class Actinomycetes; order Streptosporangiales; family Streptosporangiaceae; genus Trebonia. Next base: position 2,030 of record JAICUO010000834.1, on the reverse strand, counting down.
GATGTCCCGGAGCGTGCTGGTGAGCACGACGATGGACATCGGCAGCGAAAACGCCGTGCTGGGCAGGATAATCGCCAGGAGGCTGTCGTAGAGGTGCAGCTTCGTCACGATCAGGTAGATCGGGATGATCACCGCCTGGGCCGGGATGGCCAGGCCCAGCAGGTACATCGAGAACGTCCCGCTGATGATCCGGCTGCGCCCCCGGGTAATGGCGTACGCAGCCGGCAGCGCCAGCGCGCCCACCAGCACGATCGAGAAGACCGCAACGATCACGCTGTTCATGAGGAACTCGCCGAACCCCAGCCGCAGCGTGCGGCCATAGTTGCCGAGCGTCAGCCCCGTTGGCGGCTGGATCGCGCCCTCGCTCAGGTACGCGCTTTGGGTTCGCACGCTGGTCACCAGGACCATGTACAGCGGCAGGATCACGATGGCCAACCAGATCGCCGAGAGGACGCCCGCGATCCAGTTTCGCCGCCACCGGTGGTGCCGGCGGGGGCGGGCCGGCGGGGTGGACCAGATCGGCGGCGGGGCGCCCGGTTTTGCGTGCCGGGCGACGCTCACGCCGCTGGCCCGGTATGTCGTCATGGCTGCTCCCGCGTCGTCATAGCCCCTCGCGCTGGCTGCCCATTCGGTGGTACCCGGTGGTCCGCACGATCAACACGGACAGGAGCGTGCCGATCAGTACCAGCAGCACCGCCAGCACGCTGGCGTATCCCATATCGAAGCCGACAAAGCCTTTGATGTACATGTGCAGCGGCAGCACCCGGGTCGCGGTACCCGGTCCGCCGTTGGTCAGTAGCAGGATCGACTCGAAGTAGGTCAGCGAGCCGACCACGATCAACACGGAAGAGGCAATGACGGTGTTGCGCAACTGGGGCAGCGTGACCGAGAAGAACTGCCGGACGGTGGCCGCGCCGTCCAGCGCGGCCGACTCGTACAGGGTGTGCGGGATCTGCCGGGTGGCCGCTTGGTAGATCAACGTGTGGAAAGGCACGAACTGCCAGGTGATCACGAACGCCACCGAGAGCAGCGCGCGGTGCGGGTCGCCGAGGAAGTTGCCGTCCGGGACGCCGACGAGCCCGCCGAGGTTGTGGGCGAGCCCGAAGTTCGGGTCGAGCAGGGCCAGCCACACCAGGGCGATCGCGGCGGTGGACAGCAGCAGCGGAAGGAAGAACAGGGTGGACAGGATGGCCCGATTGCGCTGGGGACCGGCTGCCCAAACCCCGATCATCATGGATAGCGGGGTCTGGATCATCCAGCACAGCAGCGTGAGCAGGAGAGTGATCCGGATGGAGTGCAACGCGTCGGCGTCGTTGGCCAGCGCCCTCCAGTTGTTCAGCCCGATCCACTGCGGCGTACCCAGACCGTCCCACCTGGTGAGGCTGAGGTAGACGACGGCGGCGATCGGGACGATGCCGAATACCAGGAAGAAGAGGGCCGCGGGAGCGGCCCAGGCCAAGCCCGGCCGCTGCCGCCGACCGGCGCTCGTGGTCACTGTGCCTTTTCCATCGCGTCGACGAACTGCTGCGGGGTGATGTCGGACAGGAACAACTTCTGCAGGTTGGTCAGGAGCTCGCTGGCGACCGAGGGGCTCAACGCCTGGTCCCAGGACTGGGTGAAGGCCGGGGCCTTGTTGGCCATGTCGTAGGTAAAGTTGAGGAAGTTGGCGTTCGGTGAGCCGGCGAACTTCGCGTTCACGCCCTTGATCGCGGGCACCTGACCCGAACTGACGAGGGACGTCACGTACGCGTCCGACTTCAGCGTCTTGATCAGGAAGGTGGTCGCGGCCTGCGTGTTGCGGCCGCCCGCGCGGACGGAGAAGTAGTTGCTCGGGTTGCCGACGATGTCCTTCGGGTTTCCGGCGCCGTCGGTCAGGGTCGGGAACGTGGTGAAGCCGAGGTTGCCGCTCTTGAAGAAGTCCGGCTGCCGCTGCGCCTGGTTGGTGTACTCCCAGCTGCCCATCAGGAACATCGCCGCCTTGCCCTGGGCGAACAGGGCGGACGCGCCGGTGTTGTCGTAGTTGATGGAGG
>JAICUO010000541.1 GCA_025935815.1 Streptosporangiaceae bacterium | reverse complement strand
CAGGCCGGCCTCCACCCTTTCGCCCCCCGCCGCTCTCCCGATGTGATGTTGGCCCTGGCCCGGCCGCTCGGCGCCGGCGCGGCCGATCCGGACCCGCCACACTTCTGGCCCGTCCTCCAGGCCGTCCCAGGTGAACTGGCCGGCGTGCTCGGCTTCGAACTGGTAGCGCAGCGGCTTGGGGTCGTGGTCGTTGACCAGCACGAAGCCCGCGCCCGGGGCCAGGTCGCGGTAGGCGCCGAAGATCGTCGCGTGGCGCCGCGCCGGCGGCAGGTCGCGGACGTCGAGATCGGGGCCGGCCAGCACCGGAGCGGCGATGGCCTCCGGCCCGCTGCCGTGCGCCGCCCCGGCTGGGGCCTCGCCGGTCCTGCGGGTGAGGCCGTGCAACGCGGCGGTCACCCTGGCCGCCAGGTCCGGCCGGGTCTCGCGCAGCGCCGCCCACGCCGACGCGGCGATCCGGCAGGCCCGGTCCGCCTCCCCCGCGCGGGCCAGCGCCGCCGCTGCCTGCAGCAGCAGGGACACCACGGCCGCCTGCGAATCCTCTGCCTGGTGCCCGGTGTCCGGGGCAGGTTCCTCGTCCTGCCCGGCGCTCGCGTGCATCTGCCCCAGCAGTGCCGCCAGGTCTACGGAGTGGCTGGCGAGCAGCGCCGGCAGCAGGAGGTCGTTCTCCTTGGCGGCGTGCGCCGCGAACAGGCCGGCGATCTGCTGGGCCTGCCGGGCGGCTGCCGCGCCGTCGGCCAGGGCGGCGAGCCGCGTGCTCGCCGCCGACAGGGTGCGGTGCTCGGCGGTCATCTGGCCGACCACGCCGGCGAGGCCGGCGTGGTCCGCGGCGGCTGGGTAGATCGTCTTCTCCTCGGCTGCCGCGTGCGGCAGTATCTCCTCGGCGAGGTAGGCGATGAGGCTGGCCACGGCGGCACCGTGCGGCCGGCCGGCCGCGGCGGCACCGGACACGGCGTCGGCCCGCCCGGTGAGCTGCTCGCCGAGCGTCTTGTGGTGAGCGAGCATCGCTTCGTATGCCTCGGTCGCGGTGATCGTCGTCATGCTTCCGTCTCCTTCTGCTGGCTGCAGCGGCAGCCGTGAATCTACAATCATAATTGTTTTTATCAAATTAATTGTGCAAACAACAGGGAGGTGGCCGGGCTGTGAGCGAGGGAACATCACCGGCCGGGGACGCCGGCGTCGATGTACCCGGCTGCCCCGGCGGCGGCGTGGTCGAGGTGGTGGTCGAGCATCTCGTACTGCCCGGCGGCGGTGACGGTGAACTCCGCGAAGCCGCCCTCGCCGGGCATCAGGTCCAGCGTCTGGGCCGCCCCGCCGGCCGGGTTTCCGGGTGCAGCAGGTACGCGCCGTTGCTGTAGACCGTGGTGAACTGCGCGCCGACGACGTGGAACGAGCTGTCGCCGGAGGGCCCGGCGTCGAGTACCCAGATGCGGACCTGCTGCCCGGCGGTGACGTGCAGCGGGGCGTACAGGTACTGGTCGTAGTAGGAGTTGAACACCTCGGCGTCCGGCTGCCCGCGCAGCATCTTCGCGTAGTCGCCGGACTGCCGCTGCGGCCCGAGGTAGAGCTCGGACTGGACGATCAGGAACTCCTTCGACACTGCGGGCAGGTGCGGCGGGTCGATGATGACCGCGCCGAACATGCCGTTGGCGAGGTGCTCAAGGACCGGCCGGGTGCCGCAGTGGTACAGGTAGATCCCCGAGTACCAGGCGCGGAATGTGTAGGTGACCGAACGGCCGGGGGCGACTTCCGTCATCGCCTGCATCGGCTGGCCGGCGGCGTGGAAGTCGATCGAATGGCTCATGCCAGTGCGGTTGACCCGGGTCACGATGAACTCATCCCCGACGTGCCCGCGCAGCACAGGCCCTGGCACCTGCCCATTGAACGTCCACATGTCCTGGGTGACGCCGGGCGCGACCTGCATCTGCCTGTCTCCGGCGGCCAGCGTGACGCGGTGGACCGTGCCGGACGGCGCCGGGGCGAGCGCGGGACTGACCGCGCGCCAGCCGGGCGGCACCATGGCGGCCGGGTTGATGACCGCGTCGCGGGCTTGCCCGCTCCCGGCCGGCGTGGCCGGCAATGCGGCGGAGGCGCTTCCCGCCGGCGCTGTCCCGGTGACCTGGATGGTCAGGATCATCCCCGCGGCCTTGTGGCCCGGGACGGTGCACCACGCCTGCCCGGTGCGGCCGAAGACCCCGTAGCTGACTGTCCGGGCCTGCCCGGGGGCGAGCATGCCGGTGCCGGCGCTGCCGCCTTCCAGCTGCAGGTCGTGGCTCATCGCGCCGTCGTTGGCCACGTGCAGCACCACCCGGGTCCCGTACGGCACCGACACCGACGACGGCCGCACGAACAGGTCGCCCAGCTCGATGCTGAAGGTGTGGACCTGGCCATTGGGCGCGACGGCGGCAGCGGCTGCCGGGGCCGGCCCGGGATCCCCCCGCCCGGGCCACAGCGCGGCGGCGGCCATCACCACGGCCACCGCCGCCACAGCGATCGCTATCAGCGACAGCGTGACGCTGCCACCGCGCGGTGCCGCGGCCACCGGGGAAGCGGACTGGGCGCCAGCCGGCGGGGCAACGGCCACCGGGGCGGCGGCCTGCGGCGCCGCTGCCTGAGGGGGCGGCTTCCCGTGGTCTTCCGCGGCGGGGGCAGCGGTCCGGCGCAGCTTGCGCAGCAGCAGGGCCGGGGTGACCGACAGGTTCGCCGCCAGCGCGAGCCCCGCCGCCGCCAGCGTCCCGCCCCCGGCCGCGAGCACGGCGGGCTGCGTGGCCGCGAACCCGGCGCCTACGGCGGTGATGCCCGCGGTGACCAGGGCGTAGCTGCCCACGGCGGTGCGGTGATCGTAGAGGTCGCCGAAGCCCAGCGGCCGTCCCGAGGGGCCGGCCGCGACGCCCCGGCCGCGCAGCACCGACCACAAGATGAACGGCACGACCTTGTGCACATGGCCTGCCAGGGCCTCAAGCAGCCAGCCGGCGAACGCGGCCACGGCCGCGGCGGCCAGCGCCATGCCCGCGTGGTGGTCGCCGGGCATGACCAGGGCAGCGGCGAGCGCCAGCCCGGTTCCCGCGATGAGGAAGCCCGCCGCGGTCGCGACGAACGCCAGGTGCAGCCCGCCCCGGCGGCGCCGGTGCCGGATGTGGGCGGCGAGCGACGCCAGGTGCGCGGCCAGGCCGGCGGCGAGGACGACGGCGCCCGCCCAGGCGAGAGGGCCCTCACTGGCCAGCAGCCCGGGCGACAGCAGCGTCACGCCCGCGGGGATCAGCCAGACCGCCAGCCGTCCGGCCATGTGCCTGCCGGCCACGTGGGCGAGGAAGAACATCGGCCAGAGTTTCTCCGCCACGGCGACATAGATGAGCCCGAGCCAGGCGAACAGGCCGATGACCGCGTGCGCGAGCACGACATGGCCGGACAGGTCGAACCAGTTCCCGTGCCGGTCGGCCACGTAGGTGACGCCGAAGCACGCCGTCGCCGTGAACCCGGCCAGCGCGAGCCGCAGCCCGGTGACCGTGTGGCCCTTGCCCCGCGCGGCCAGCGGGGCGGACAGGTTCACCGCCAGCAGGGTGACCGCGATGGCGGCCAGGCCGCCGCCGGCCTCCACCACGCCTTCCCGCTGCGCGACGATCCCGGAGGGGATCAGCCAGGCCGCGCCGAGCCAGGCCGCGAACGTGGCCCAGGCCAGGGGAACCGAGCGCAGCGGGCGCTGCGTCACCACGGGCGTGAACTGGTGCAGCGCGCCCGCCACCCCCATGGACAGGGTCGCCAGCATCCCGTAGTGGGCCGCCGCGACCACCGGGTCGGCGGTCGGGTCGGCCACCGCGATCCCGCGCGCCCAGATCAGCGCGATGCCGCAGGCTGTCAGCCCGGCGGCGGCAGCCGCCAGGAAGCTCAGCGGCACCGGCGGCGGCGGCACCACGGCCGGCACCCCGGGCGGGCGGCCCGGCCAGGCCCCGGGCGCGGGCCGCGGCGGCACAGGCGGCCTTGCGGGTGTCTGCGGCGGTGCTGTCATCGTCCCTCCCGGCTGTAGCGGCGGCCTACCGCCCTCCGGCGCTCTCACGCGGAATAAATCTAGCAGATCCTAGAATTATTAGCCTGGAAGGGTTCACCGGACGAGCGGCCCGGCGGACGGCCCGGCGGACCGGCCCCGGGTGCGGCCTCCGCGCGGGTTCCGGAATCCGCGCAAGCGATCAATTGTTGAAACGATATGACTAGGGAAAATGGCTGACAGCCCTGCGATCCGCCAGCACGCAGGCGATCGGCATCGTGTGGTGTCCTGACCTCGGCTTCGCGGCCGCTTCCGCTGGCCTTGGCTGGAAAGGTGGTGCGCACATGACTGGCATCCGCGCCGAGAGCGCGCGCCATGCCGGGCAGACATCCGGGCTGGTGATCAATGTCGCCTCGCCGTTCTGCCTCGATTACGTGGTGTGGGCGCTGCGCCGCCGGGCGCACAATGAGGTGGACCGCTTCGACGCGGGCTGCTACCGGCGGGTGCTGTGCCTGGCCGGCGAGCCGGCCGAGGTCACGGTCCGCCAAGACCCCGCGGCGGGCACGCCGACGCTGATCGCAGAGCTGCGCGGCCCCGTGGGGTCGGCCGGCCGTGCCGCCGCGGCCGAGGCCCGCCCGGTTCTGGAGCGCATGCTGGGCCTGACCGCGGATCTGAGGGGGTTCTACCGGGTGGCCGCGGGCGATGCCCGGCTGAATGCGCTGGCGGCCAGGTTCCGCGGGATGCGCCCGCCGTGCTTCCCGACCGTGTTCGAGGCCGTGGTCAACGCTGTCGCCTGCCAGCAGCTGTCTCTGGACGTGGGCATTCACCTGCTCAGCCGGCTGGCCCGCCGCTTCGGCCCCGCCCTGCCGGGGCCGGTCACCCGGCAGGGTTTCCCGGAGCCGGGGCGGCTCGCCGCCGCGGACCCGGCCGAGCTGCGTTCGCTGGGGTTCAGCACGGCGAAGGCCCGGACTATCGTCTCGGTCGCCGGGCAGGTGGCGGCCGGGGCGCTGGACCTGGAGGCGCTGCGCGACGCTGGCGATGACCGGGCGATGGGCATCCTGCTCGGCCTGCCAGGGATCGGCCGGTGGAGCGCCGAGTACGTGATGCTCCGCGGCCTGGCCCGCTACCATGTGCTGCCCGGCGATGACGTCGGCGCCCGCAACAACCTGCGCCGCCGCTTCGGCCTTGCCGAGGACGCGGGGTACGACGCGGTCGCCGCGCTGTCGCGCCGCTGGCAGCCGTATGCCGGCCTGGTGTATTTTCACCTGCTGCTCGACGCGCTCGCCGCCCGCGGCTACCTGAAAGAGAACAGCTGACAGCCGAAGACGCCCAGTTCACGGCGGCAGGCCCGGAGATCACCGGTTACGACGATCGGCTGCCTATGCGACCCCGCCCGGGGCCACGGCGGTGAGGT
>JAICUO010000873.1 GCA_025935815.1 Streptosporangiaceae bacterium | reverse complement strand
GGTAGGCGGTGCAGCAGCGCAGGAAGACGTGCTGGCCGGTGTCGATCACCAGGCCGTCGCGGTTGAACGACATTGTCGCGCCGCCCAGCCGGGGCTTGGCCTCCAGCAGCGTGACCTCCGCGCCTTGGGAGGCGAGGGCGAGCGCGGCGGTGATCCCGGCCAGGCCGCCGCCGATAACGGACGCTTTCAAGGGGTACCTCCTCGGCGGCCGGGGCCGCGTCTGTCCACCCCACTGAGCGCGCGCACGGCGACCAGTGCCTTCTCCTTACCTGGTAGCGACATGCGCCCCTGGAGCACCGCCCGCGGGTCGGCGGCGATCTTCTCCAGCAGGCGACGGTAGATCCCGGCCATGGCCCCGGTACAGGCGGCGCTGCGCCAGTCGATCGTGGCCAGCAGCCGCATTCCGGACGCGTACCACTCACGCGCCCGGTTGGCCTCGAACTCCACGAGCTGCGCGAAACGCGCTTGCCAGTCAGGGTCGTCGAACGGCTCTGGCTGGCCGGGGACTAGCTCGCAGCCGAACTTGGCCAGGTCCTCGGCGGGCAGGTATACCCGGCCGTTGCCGAAGTCCTCGCGGACGTCGCGCAAGATGTTGGTGATCTGCAGCGCGATGCCCAGGTCGTCGGCCATCCGCTCCTGCTTGTCTGGCTCCTTGGCGCCGTAGACGCCCAGGGACAGCCGGCCGATCGAGCCCGCCACGCAGCGGCAGTAGCGGTGCAAGTCGTCGAAGGTCTCGTAGCTGGCCTCGTTGACGTCGGCGAGGCACCCGTCAATCAGCTCGCCGAACGCGGCCAGCGGCACGCGAAACCGGGTCCCGGCGTCGGCCAGCGCCACCAGCACGGCGTCAGTGCCGTCCCGGGGGGGCAGCCCCGCGGGACCCCCCGGCTTTCCCCCGTTGACGGCGGCGACTAGGGCATGGACCTGGCCCCGGGCTTCCTCGAGGGCGGCGATCTTCTCGGAAGCGGGCAGGTCGCCGTCGCCAAGGTCGTCAAGGCGCCGGGCGTAAGCGTAGACGGCCGCCAGCGCGTGCCGCTTGGCCGGCGGGAGCAGCCGGATGCCATAGGCGAAGTTCCGCGCCTGCTCCCAGGTAATGCGCTCGCACTCGGCGTAGGCCTCCTCCGCGTCCATGCTCACCTCCCCTTGACGTAACAGCTAACGAGGCCGGCCAGCGTGGCCGCCTTGCCCGGCTTGGGCGTCTTCCGCAGCACGTCGTAGCCGCCGTTCACGATGGACGCGATCGCGGCCCGGCCGCCGGCAATATAGCCGCAGACGGCCAGCCGCGCCCACCCGCTGAGGGTGCCCGCCAGGGGCGCGCCCTCATCGAGCAGCCGGGTGGCCCGGTCCGTCTCGAAGCCCATCAAATTGACCACGGCCACGCTGGCCGCGGGCCGGGCGAGGTCCTCCTCGGTCACCCCGTGCGCCCGCAGGTCTTCCTGCGGCAGGTAGACCCGGCCGTTGGCCAGGTCCTCAGCGACGTCCTGCCAGTGCTCGATGAGCTGCAAGGCGGTGCAGACCTTGTCCGACATCGCCAGCCGCTCGGGCGTGGCGGCGCCGAAGATGTGCAAGACCACCGCGCCAACCGGGTTGGCCGACAGCTCGCAGTACCGTACCAGCTGCTCGTAGGTCGCATAGTGCGTGACCTGCTGGTCTTGCCGGTTGGCCTGGACGAGGTCCCGGAAGGGCTGGAACGGGATGCCGCAGGCGCGGACCGTCTCGCCCAGGACGCGCATGGCCGGCAGGTCAGGCTCGCCGCCGTCGTAGACCTTCGCGACGTCGGCCTCGAGCTCGTCAAGGAGGCGCAGCCGGACCGCGCGATCCTGCTCAGCGCTCATCTCCCGGGATGTACGGGGGGATACTTCGGTCGCCCCTCCGGGGGACAACTGCCCCGCCAGGGCGGGGAGCGGCTCGTCGCCGATGTCGTCGACGAGCCGGGCGAAGCCGTAGAACGCGCTCAGATGGGCGCGCACGGACCGGGGCAGCACGCGCAGCGCCACCGGGAAGTTTTCCCCGGAGGCCTTCGCCGCCACGGCGAGCGAGATCTCGCCGGTGACGGCCATGCCGTCCGCCCCTGGGGCCGCGCCCGCTGCCGCCTCACCAGCCTCCGCCATCTCACCAGCCTCCGCTGCCTCGCCAGCCCGCGCGGCCACGGTACCCGGGTCGGCCGTGCCGCCCAAGTCGTCCGCGCCATCCGGGTCGCTGGTGCCATGGTGGTCTAGGCCACTGCCCGCGGGGGTCCCCAATCCTGTGCCTGCCACCTGTCTATTTGGGCACAGGTGAGAATCAAATGCAAACAATGACGTGCGCGTCACATGACGCGGATGTCGGGGAACTTGGATGGTCCGGCGTGGGGGTATAGCACTCAGCCAGATTTTAGTTTGCATCAGCAATGGCGATATGCTAGGCAATGAACATTAACCCAAGCGACCCCTCCTTGACCAGCCCCGATGCGGGGCAGCTGGGAACGCTCACGGCACAGTGCCGATCCGATAGAGCAGCGCTGACGGGGAGAACCGCAGTCAGCTAACCCCTCCGGGGAGCCCGCGGAGTGGTTTTTCGGCCCGCCGAGGCTAAACGGCGGAAGACACATGGCGGAAACAAACTAACCGGCCGTGCCGAGTTGCTTACCGGGAAGTTACCTACTTACCAGTAGCCTTTCGCGAAGCGAGGCGAGC
>JAICUO010000993.1 GCA_025935815.1 Streptosporangiaceae bacterium | reverse complement strand
GGCCGCCGGTGGCGGCCGACCACACGCCGACCGTGCCGTCGGCGAAGCTGGCGGCGACCAGCCCCCCGTCGGGGCTGAACGCGACCTGGTACGTGGTCACCGTCTCCTGCGCGGGGCTGCCCGCCAGCGCGCCGAGGAGATGCCGCCGGACGACATCCCACAGGTAGACGTGCCCGTCGCCGTCCCCCGTGGCGAGCAGCGCCCCTTTCTCCCCGAACGCCAGCGTGGTCACTCCCCCGTTGAGCCAGTCCCCGGCGGGGTCGGACAGCGTGGTGATCAGCGCGGCGCGGGCGACGTTCCACAGGTGGATCTCGGTGGTCCCGGCGCTAACGGCGATCTCGCGGGAGTCCGGGCTGAACGCGAGCGCGGCCGCGCCGCCCGGCGCGGCTCCGTCCGGGGACCGCAAGGTGGCTGACCTGTTGGTGGCCAGGTTCAGCAGGTGGATGGCGCCGTTGCCGTCACCGAAGGCGAGCGTCTTGCCGTCCGGGCTGAACCCGAACGCCGCCGGCCCCGCCCGGGTTCCCAGGCTGACGCTGAGGGAGGCGAGGGACTCGCCAGAGCCCGACGCCTGCGTCTCCACCCCGGTCGCGCCGGCCCCCGCCAGCGTCGCCAGGTCCGGGCTGACCGCGACCGCGATGCCCAGCTTGTCCGGGGAGATGCCCGTGCTCAGGCCGGGCAGCCGGCTGGACGCGCCGGACAGCAGGCTCACTTGCGTGACGACCCCGAAGCTGTTGACGGCGATCAGCCGCGTCCCGTCGGGGCTGACGGCCACCGTGTCGTGCACGGCCAGGATGTCCTGCGCGGGCACGATGACGCGCGCGGCGGGGTGCAGCGCGCTGGCCGCCGGGGCGCCCGGCCAGCCGCTCCAGTCGGCCGCGCCGGCCGGCGCGGGCGGGTGCCGGGGCCCGGCCGGGTGGGGGTGCGCGGCTATCGCCCCGAGGGTGGCGCCCCCGGCCGCGACGACCGCGACCGCGATCAGCACCGCCCGCACTCGCGCGGTCCCCAGCCGCACCGCTCCCAGCCGCACCGCTCCCAGTCGCGCGGGCCCCGGGGACGATGCGGGTCCCGGGGACGAGGCCGGCCCGGTCGCGGGCAGGTCTCCCAATGGCACGCCGAGCGCCCTGGCCAGCGCTTCGGCGAACTCGGCGAAGCTGGCGAAGCCATCGGCCTCCTCGGCGAGCGCCGCGATCAGGACGCTGGCGGTCGCCGGCGGGAGCCCGTGCGCGAGCACCTGGTCCCATACTGGCTGGGACCGGTCAACCGGGGCGCCGGTGAGCAGCCGGACCGCGAGGACCGCGAGCGTCCGCCGCGCCTTGCGCGCCCGTTGCCCGGGAGTCATCTCAGCGGGATCGCGCAGCAGGAAGTCCGGCACGTACGCCCGGTCCGGCCGCCCGGGAACGGACTCGATCTCGACCAGGCTCAGCTCCGCGCCGCCGTACGGGCGTCCGGCCCGCCGGGCGGCGTCCAGTTGCCCGGCCAGCTGGTAGATGATCTCCGCGACCCGCGCGGCGGCCAGCGTCCCCTCGCGGGCGAGCACCTCCGCCAGGCGCTCGACTGTGGATCCGCTACCGGCCCGCACTGGTCCCGCCCGAGATGCGCACCCCGGTGCGCGAGGCGGCGTACCCGATCACGTAGCGGGCCAGGAAGTCCAGCGTCAGGCCGCACCCGAAGC